>NZ_CAIWNH010000317.1 GCF_903913935.1 uncultured Mucilaginibacter sp. | reverse complement strand
TTCTATTTCGGGCATTGCTTGCAGTTGTTCAATAATTAATTCTTTGATAGCTACTTTATTTTTTGTAATACTATCATTTAACCAAACTTCATTTTCGCCAACCATTTTTACCACAAAAGATCATCAGTTTATTAACGCCGGTTACGGCAAATGATTTAACGGTAATTTTTCTATTTCAATGACCATACAAGATTTTGATATACAGGTTGCAAGCGGACAGCACGTTGATTACGCCCAGCAGATCTGTGATGAAATGGCCGAGTCGGCAAAGGCGCGCGGTACAGGTATAGCCCAGCGTTCGCCGGAGTACGTGGCGAATAAGATGCTGGAAGGAAAAGCAGTGATCGCTTTTCACAAAGACGGCACCTGGGCCGGTTTCTGCTATATTGAAACCTGGAGCCACGGTGATTTCGTAGCCAATTCAGGGTTGATCGTAAACCCCCAGTTCAGGAAAGCCGGCCTCGCCAAAGCCATCAAAGAGAATATTTTCAAACTCTCCAGGAAAAAATATCCCGAAGCTAAGATCTTCGGATTAACAACTGGTCTTGCTGTAATGAAAATTAACTCAGAACTGGGTTACGAGCCGGTAACTTACTCTGAACTTACCCAGGACGAAGATTTTTGGGCCGGCTGCAAAAGCTGTGTGAATTATGATATCCTGATGAGTAAAGGCCGAAAAAATTGCATGTGTACGGCCATGTTGTTCGATCCCGTTGAAAAAGCAAAACAACAGGAAGAAAACGCTAAAGAAATGTCACGTAAGGCTACTTTGTTTCAGCGGATTGAAAACGCCATCAAAAGTTTTAGCCAGGAACACCTGAGGGAAAAAGGTTAAAGGCGAAAGGTAAAAGGTAAAAGTAAATGAGAGATTATAAAAAGCTTGATGTATAAACAAAATCACATTTGTTAACTAAGAAGATTTATGCCGATATTTTACCATTGATGCCAAACGAGGAACGTTTCGCTTTGACCAATCAGTTACGACGGTCTGCGTATTCTATACCGCTGAATATTGTTGAAGCTTGTGGTAAAAACACGGACAAAGACTTTACCCATTATCTTGACAATGCACTAGGATCGGCTCATGAAGTAGAATACACTTGTTACTTGATTTATGATTTAGGTTATATTTCAAAAGAAACTTATTATGATATTAACAATGCTATAAATGAAGTAAAAGCAATGTTAATCGGATTTATAAAATTTTTATGGGGCGAATGACCTTTTACCTTTTACCTTTCGCCCTTCACCTTTTACCAAAAAAAATGAAAAAGAAAGTTGTTTTAGCCTATAGCGGTGGATTGGATACATCATTTTGCTGTATTTACTTAACACAAGACTTAGGATATGAAGTTCATTCTGTAATTGTAAATACAGGTGGTTTTAGCGAAGAAGAACTAAAAAATGTAGAAGAACGTGCCTATAAAATGGGCGTTACCTCTCACCATGTGGTCGACGAAACAGAGAACTTTTACAATACGTGTGTTCGCTACCTTATTTATGGTAACGTTCTTAAAAACAACACCTATCCATTATCAGTAAGTGCCGAACGGGTTAGCCAGGCCACTGCCATTGCCAATTACGCTAAAGAAATAGGCGCTGAGTTTGTTGCCCACGGCAGCACCGGCGCGGGTAACGACCAGGTGAGGTTTGATATGATCTTTAATATCCTGGTGCCTGATGTGCAGATCATCACACCGATCCGCGACCTTAAATTAAGCCGCGAGG
The DNA here is from genome assembly GCF_903913935.1 of uncultured Mucilaginibacter sp. Classification (GTDB taxonomy): domain Bacteria; phylum Bacteroidota; class Bacteroidia; order Sphingobacteriales; family Sphingobacteriaceae; genus Mucilaginibacter. Next base: position 4,524 of record NZ_CAIWNH010000317.1, on the reverse strand, counting down.
CTGAGATCCAGTATTTAAAGGATCATGGTGTGGATATGAATTTTGAAAAGGCTAAATATTCTATCAATAAAGGGATCTGGGGTACATCTGTAGGCGGGAAAGAAACACTAACCTCTAATTTAGGTTTACCTGAAGAAGCATGGCCGACACAAGTAACTTCAACAGAGGTAAGGAACCTGGAACTGGTTTTTGAAAAAGGCGAACTGATCGGAATAGACGGCGAAACATTCAGTCACCCTACTAAAGCAATCCAGGCTTTGCAGGCTATCGCGCAGCCTTATGGTATTGGCCGGGACATCCACGTAGGCGACACAATCATTGGTATCAAGGGACGTGTTGGTTTTGAAGCCGCCGCGCCGATGATCATTATCAAGGCACATCATACGTTAGAAAAACACGTTTTAACCAAGTGGCAGTTATCATGGAAAGATCAGCTTTCCAGTTTTTACGGCAACTGGCTGCACGAAGGGCAATTCCACGATCCGATTATGCGTAATATCGAGGCATTCTTAGCCGACACCCAGCACACCGTGAGTGGAAAAGTGTTTGTACAACTGAATCCATATCGATTCCAGGTAGTAGGTATTGAATCATCACATGACCTAATGTCGAACAAATTTGGCACTTACGGCGAAATGAACAATGCCTGGTCAGGGGAGGATGTTAAAGGTTTCTCAAAAATATTTGGCAACCAGGTAATGATCTATCATAAGGTAAATGCCCCCCAACCCCCTAAAGGGGGAGCACTTTAATAGTTATACAACGAGATATGGAAACAGAAGAAAAAAAAGGTTATAAAGCTCCCCCTTTAGGGGGCGGGGGGGGCATAAAGGCAGGAATAGTTGGCGGCGCCGGTTATACCGGTGGCGAAATGTTGCGGATACTGATCAACCATCCGGAGGTTAACCTGGCATTTGTGCACAGCACCAGCAGTGCAGGCAAGTATGTTTACGAAGTGCATACGGATCTTTTTGGTGACACCGACCTTAAATTCGCAGCTGAACTTGCTTATAATATTGACGTATTGTTTTTATGTGTGGGGCATGGCGATGCTAAAAAGTTTTTGGATGCAAACCCGATCCCTGATCATATCAGGATCATTGATTTAAGCCAGGATTTTCGCTTAAGTCAGAATGCTAAGCATAAAACCAAAAGCTTTGTTTACGGTCTGCCCGAATTAAACCGGGATGCCATTAAAGAAGCCAACAATATTGCCAATCCCGGTTGTTTTGCTACTTGCCTGCAATTGGGTTTATTGCCATTAGCATCGCAAAACCTGCTAAACAGCGAAACACATATCACGGCCACAACTGGATCAACCGGTGCTGGCCAAAGCCTGTCGCCAACAACCCATTTTAGCTGGCGTAATGATAACCTCTCGGTCTACAAGGCATTTGAACACCAGCATTTGAATGAAATAGTTCAGTCGCTGCATCAATTACAGCCGAACTTCAATCCGCCCGCCGAAGGCCGGGGAGTTAATTTTATTCCTTACCGTGGTGATTTTACACGTGGGATAATTGCATCCATATATACAGAATGCAGCCTAACCGAAGCGGAAGCATTGAAATTATACCAGCACTATTATGAAGCACATCCGTTTACCCACGTTACCCGTCATGATATTGATTTGAAGCAGGTGGTAAATACGAACAAATGCTTTATCCAGGTGAAGAAACATGGCAATAAAATATTTATCGTAAGCATTATAGACAATTTATTAAAAGGAGCGTCAGGGCAAGCTGTACAGAATATGAACCTGATGTTTGGTTTAGATGAAAAAGCGGGACTGAGGCTAAAAGCGATAGCTTTTTAAGATAGGTGAAAGGCGAAAGGTAAAAGGTTAAAGGTTATGAGAGACTATAAAAAACTTGATGTCTGGAAAAAATCACATCTACTTACAAAACAAGTTTATGCAGATGTTTTACCTATTATGCCTTTAGATGAGCGATTTGCCTTAACTAATCAATTGCGACGATCAACTTATTCTATCCCGCTAAATATTGTAGAGGGATGCGGGAAAAATTCTGATAAGGATTTTGCTCATTATTTGGATAATGCTTTAGGATCCGCGCATGAAGTAGAATATACTTGTTTTTTAATTTATGATCTGGGATTTATTCCAAAAGAATTATACGATAATGTTAACAGTGCAATTAACGAAGTAAAAGCTATGTTAATTGCCTTTATTAAATTTCTAAGGGGCGATTAACCTTTTACCTTTCGCCTTTTAGCTTTTACCTCAAAAGAATGAAACTATTTGATGTCTACCCGATCAACCCAATTAATATCGTAAAGGGAGTAGGAAGTTTAGTATATGATGACAAAGGGCAGGAATACCTTGACCTCTATGGTGGTCACGCGGTTATTTCTATTGGCCATACCAATCCACATTACGTTAAACGACTGGAAGACCAGCTGCATCAGATTGGGTTTTATTCTAATTCCATCGAGATCCCTTTACAAAAACAACTGGCTGAAAAACTGGGGCATGTTTCCGGTAAAGAGGATTACCAGTTATTTCTTTGCAACTCGGGTGCTGAGGCAAATGAGAATGCTTTAAAACTGGCGTCATTTTATAACGGCAAAAAGAAAGTGATCGCTTTCAGCGGCGCATTTCATGGCCGTACCTCATTAGCCGTGGCGGTTACCGATAACCCGAAGATCGTTGCACCGATCAATGAAACGGATAATGTAATCTTTGTACCCTGGTGCGATGAAATTGCGTTGGAGCATGCTTTCGTAGCCAATGAAATTTCCTCTGTAATTATCGAAGGCATCCAGGGTGTTGGCGGGATCCAGGTTGCACCGGAAAGTTTCCTGCAAAAAATACGGTCGTTATGCGATACCAATAATGCAGTTTTTATAGCTGATTCCGTGCAGTGCGGTTATGGCCGCACCGGTAAATTCTTTTCGCATGATTTTGCAGGCATAAATGCCGATATTTATACCATGGCCAAAGGCATGGGCAATGGCTTCCCGATTGGAGGGATCATTATATCGCCCAAAATACTGCCAGCCTATGGTATGCTGGGCACCACGTTTGGAGGCAATCACCTGGCTTGTGCTGCCGGTTTAGCTGTTTTGGAAGTGATGGAGCGCGATAACTTAATGCAAAATGCCGCTGAGGTTGGCGGTTATTTAATAACAGAGCTTAAAAAATTTAAACAGGTAAAAGAGGTGCGGGGGCGTGGCCTGATGATCGGTATTGAACTGCCTGCTGAATTAACGCACGTACGCAAAGAATTGCTGTTTACACATCATATTTTCACAGGCGAAGCAAAGCCTAACGTGGTACGCCTTTTACCGGCACTGAATTTAACCAAAGCGCACGCCGACCGGTTTTTAGAAGCATTTGCAAGTATTATAAGCCCCCTCTAAATCTCCCCCTGTTGGGGAGACTTAAAAAAGGCACTGTTATGATAATTAAATATTTTAATATATAAAAGAGTTCTCTCCTTTGGAGAGGATTGAATGAGGCCCAAACCCATGAAACTATTTTCCTCTGTTCACGATGTTCCTGATGTTAAAGCGCTGGTAAAAGAAGCTTTGCATTTGAAAGAGTTCCCCTATGCTTTTAAGGCTTTGGGCGAAAACAAAACGATGGCGCTTGTATTCCTGAATCCAAGCCTGCGTACCCGTATGAGCACCCAGAAAGCTGCCCTTAACCTGGGCATGAACGTGATGGTGCTAAATTTGGACAAAGAAGGCTGGGCCCTGGAATTGCGTGACAACGTGATCATGAACGGTACTACTGTTGAGCATATCCGTGAAGCGGCAGCCGTTATGGGAGAATATGCGGATATTATCGGCGTTCGTTCCTTCCCCGGCTTAAAGGACAGGGAAGAGGATTACAGCGAAATGGTCTTCAACAAATTCGTCCAATTTTGCGGGGTGCCGGTGGTTAGTCTTGAATCGGCAACACGCCACCCCCTGCAAAGTTTAGCCGACCTGATCACTATTGAAGAATTAAAAACCAAAGCCCGCCCAAAAGTTGTTTTAACCTGGGCGCCGCATATTAAACCGCTGCCACAAGCTGTACCCAATTCATTTGCCGAATGGATGTGCAGGGGAGAGGTTGATTTCACTATCGCCCACCCAAACGGCTATGAACTTTGTACCGATTTTACCGCAGGTGCAACAATTACCCACAACCAGGAGGAAGCTTTAGCGGATGCTGATTTTATCTACGTAAAAAACTGGTCGGCTTACGAACCTTATGGCCAGATTTTGCCGGGGAATGAAGACTGGATGCTGACAAACGAAAAGCTAAAAATTACCAATAAAGCCAACATAATGCATTGCCTGCCGGTAAGGCGTGATCTGGAGTTATCATCAGAGATATTGGATGGCGAAAGTTCTATAGTGATCCACGAGGCTGGCAACAGAGTTTGGGCGGCACAGGCGGTTATAAAGAGGATGCTGGAGGAAATTGGTTGATTTTCTTAATTTGAATATTTGAAAATGTGTTGATTTGAAAATGAATTAAGAACAAAAAATCTTCAAATTTTCAAATTGCCAAAT
>NZ_CAIWNH010000316.1 GCF_903913935.1 uncultured Mucilaginibacter sp. | reverse complement strand
TTTTGAAGGTGATTTTTTAAAACAGGTTGACAAAAAAACATCTTTTAAGGGCAAAAATTAGGCTATTTTATGAGTTTTAAGACACCTTTTTAGAGGCAAAAAGTATTAAAAATAGGTGCGGTATGGTTTTTATTTTGGGTACTTTTGGATTTTTCGATATTATAACAGATACCGAGGTAAAGCAGAAAGGATTAGGCGCTTTATTGGATGCGCTGGGAGAGGTAGATGCCGAACGTTTTATCACTTTGCTCAACAGGGACCCTTTTGATTACACAACGTGGCAAAGAAATTTATTTGAGAACATGGATATCAACCAAATAAGTAAAAAAGCTATGGAATTGAAAAACGGAGCTTAAGTACCTGAGCAATCTAGCGCGATGATCTATATAACTTAAGCTATTTTTGCCGAAACGTCAGTTGCAGCTTCTTCGGACTTCCGGACTTTACTGACTTCCGGACTAATCTTACCCCACCAACTCCATCATCTTTAAAATAGCATCCACATATTCGCGGTTGTTGGCCAGGCGCGGAACTTTATGCTGTCCGCCAATTTTACCCCGTTCTTTCATCCAATTGAAGAATGTGCCTTCAGGCGCTTTGCGTACAATGGGTCGGCGCAGGGCCATATCTTTAAACCGCTTGGCGTCATAGTCTGAATTGATACGGCGAAGGGTTTCGTCCAGTAGATCAACAAACCGTTCAAATTCGGCGGGCTTTTTTTCAAATTCGATGATCCACTCGTGGGCACCGCTTTCGTCGCCGTTAAAATAAACCGGAGCGGCTGTGTATTCGCGAATGACGGCCCCGGTTTGCTGGCAGGCTTCGTCCAAGGCGCGTTCGGCATTGTCGACAATTAATTCTTCGCCAAAAGCATTGATGAAATGTTTGGTGCGCCCGGTAACCTGGATCCGGAATGGAAATTTCGAGGTAAACCTGACGGTATCGCCGATCATATAACGCCAAAGGCCGGCATTGGTACTAATGATGAGTGCGTAATTCTTATCCAGTTCCACTTCATCCAGGGTAAGGGTATTTGGATTTTCTTTATGGAGATCCTCCAAATGCAAAAACTCGTAAAAAATACCGTAGTCTAACATTAGCAGCATCTCCCCGGGTTCACGGGTATCCTGGATCCCAAAAAACCCCTCAGAAGCGTTGTAGTTCTCCAGGTAGTACATGTCATCGTTAGGGATCAGCTTTTTAAACTGCTCGCGGTATGGGGTAAAGTTTACCGCGCCATGGAAATACATTTCCAGGTTGGGCCACACTTCCAGCAGGTTTTTTTTGCCGGTTATTTCCAAGATCCGTTTAAACAGCAAAATATTCCAGGTAGGCACGCCGCTCAGGCTGGTTACATTTACACCGATAGTTGCATGAGCCATTTTCTCGATCTTTTCCTCAAAGTCCTCCAGCAAGGCTATATCCATATCGGGTGTGCGATGAAGTTCGGCCCAGAGCGGGAGATTTTTCATCAGCACGGCGCTCAGATCGCCAAATGAAGTATCAGCATTTAGTTCACTTACCTGGAAGCTTCCTCCAAGGGTAAGGATCTTGCCGGTGAACATTCTTGAATTGGGTTGGTTATTAAAATAGATGGTCAGCAGATCTTTACCACCCTTAAAATGACATTCCTCCAGCGCTTCTTCGCTTACCGGGATGAACTTGCTCCTGTCACTGGTGGTGCCTGACGACTTGGCAAACCACCTGATCTCCGAAGGCCATAAAACATTTTGTTCCCCCTTCAGCATCCGTTCGATGCAGGGCTTCAGCGTGTCGTAGGTTTGTATAGGCACGCGCTCTTTAAAGTCGTGCAGGGTGAGGATACTTTTATAGCCGTACTTTTTACCCCATTCGGTGTTTTCGGCGCTGCAGATCAATTGCTCAAACCATTCCTCCTGTACTTCGTTGGGATATTTCATAAAAAGCTCTATCTGGTGGATACGCTTTTTCATGAACCAGGTAAATACGGAGTTAAAGATTTCCATAGGCTACTTAACGTGATCGAACGTTTTTCTTTTCAGCACAAAGTTGGCGCCCAAGTAAACCTTACGCACCATTTCGTTGGCGGCCAAAACTTCGGGCACCCCTGATTCCAATATTTTTCCTTCAAAAAGCAAATAAGCCCTGTCAGTTATCGAAAGGGTTTCCTGCACATTGTGATCGGTGATCAGGATCCCGATGTTACGCGTTTTTAATTTAGCAACCATAAATTGGATTTCCTCCACCGCAATCGGATCAACGCCGGCAAAGGGTTCGTCGAGTAAAATAAAATTAGGCTCGGCTGCAAGCGCCCTTGCAATTTCGGTACGGCGGCGTTCCCCGCCTGACAACAGGTCGCCACGGTTGCGGCGTACCTTATGCAAACTGAACTCATCGATCAGTTCTTCCAGTTTTTCTTTTTGGCGTTCTTTGCTCATGTCGCCCATTTCCAATACCGCTTTTATATTATCCTCCACAGAAAGTTTCCGGAAAACAGATGCTTCCTGCGCAAGGTAGCCGATGCCTTTTTGGGCGCGGCGGTACATCGGATCATTGGTGATATTTTCATCATCCAAAAAAATCTGGCCCTCGTTTGGCTTTATTAAACCAACGATCATGTAAAACGAAGTGGTTTTACCTGCGCCGTTCGGGCCGAGTAAACCTACGATCTCGCCCTGCGCCACATCAAACGACACGTCGTTTACAACTGTACGCTGTTTGTATTTCTTTAATAAATTATCTGCTCTTAGAATCACTGATTACACTGATTTAATTTTTGATTTCACCGATTATACAGTCGGCACTTCTCCTATTTCTTACGATTTTTGGCGGTCTTAAACTAATCTCTGGTCCCCAACCTCTAATCACTAAACCGAATCCCTTTTATATTTAATTGTATAGAACGTTTTTCCCGCCAGATATTTTCCTCAATGGTATAACAAATATCAAAAGGGACATCTTTTTTTAATTTAGGCAGGTGTTCGCCCTGTCCGAAGGCTATACTTTCAAACCCTGGCGAGCCTTTCTGGATCACCGTCATCTTCACATGACTTTCTCCCACCAGGCCAGCTACCCCGCTAACATACACATTTTTGCTCAGGAAAACCGGTGCCATATTTTCAGGCCCGAAGGGTGCAAACATATTTAATAATCTGAAGAATTTCGGTTCGATCTGGCTTAAATGCAATTCAGCATCTATTGTGATCTGCTGGATCAGTTGCTCCGGCTTAATGGTTGCGCTTACCACTTCTTCAAAACGGTTGGCAAAGGCCTCCACGTTTTCGGGTTGCATGGTAAGGCCTGCTGCAAATTTATGGCCGCCAAACTGTATCAGCAGGTCGCTGCAGCCGCAAAGCGCCTCATAAAGGTCGAACCCCGGTACTGAACGTGCCGAACCTGCCACATGACCGTTTGAGCGGGTGAGCACTATGGTTGGCCGGTAATATTTCTCGGTTAATCGCGAAGCAACAATACCGATGACACCTTTATGCCAATGCTCATTAAATACAACAGTTGAGTTCCGGTTGATCAGTTCCTCATTGTTATCAATAATACTCAATGCCTCATCGGTAATAGAAAGGTCGTGCCCCTTGCGTTCGGTATTTTTTACATTGATGAGCAGGCTTTTTTCTTTAGCCACTTCAACATCAGTAGTAATCAGCAGTTCGACAGCGTGTTTGGCATCGTCAATCCTTCCTGCGGCATTAATGCGGGGGCCCAATAAAAAAACAACATCGGATATGGTATAATAAGTACCTCGTCCGGCGACTTCCATTAAAGTTTTAACCCCAATGGATGGATCTGAATTGATTTTTTGAAGACCCAGGTGGGCCAAAATCCGGTTCTCACCGGTAATATGCACGATATCGCAGGCAATGCTGATGGCGACGAGGTCGAGATAGCACGTAACCTCCTCTAAAGGGATCTCATTTTTTTCGGCATAAGCCTGGATCAGTTTAAAGCCAATACCGCAGCCCGAGAGTTCTTTGTATGGATATTCGCAATCGGGCCTTTTGGGGTCGAGTATGGCAACGGCGTCAGGCAATTGATCTCCCGGCAGGTGATGGTCGCAGATGACAAAATCGATACTTCTTTCATTTGCATAGGTGATCTTATCAACCGATTTAATACCGCAATCCAACGCAACAATCAATGTAAAACCATTTTCGGCGGCATAATCTATCCCTTTGAACGAAATACCATAGCCTTCCAGGTATCTGTCGGGGATATAATATTCGAGGTTATTATAGCGCTTTTTGAAGAAACTGTAAACAACCGATACGGCCGTTGTTCCGTCAACATCATAATCGCCAAATACCAGGATCTTTTCGCCCCTTGATATTGCTTCTTCTATCCGTATAACTGCTTTTTCCATATCCTTCATCAGGAACGGATCGTGCAACAGTCTTAAGTCGGGCCTGAAGAAAAGCCGGGCATCTTCGAAGGTTTTTATACCCCTGCTGATGAGCAAGGCGCTTAACACCGGGTCGATATTGAGGGCTATCGCCAAGGATTTTACTTCCTCGTGATCAGCGTTATCCCGTAATGCCCAGCGTTTATTCATATCTTTGCTAAAAAACAGTAAATATAGAGGAAAATTAGTGAATAGTGAGTGGTGAACAGTGAGTAGTGAGTGGTGAAAAATAATTATCACCGCATAGCGATGGGTTCAAACCTTGAGTGTTCGAAACAAAAAACAATTGCAGCTACCCTCTTTTTTGCTTGCAAAAGAGAGGGTCGACCAGCGGAGCATAGTCGGGGTGAGTCAACCCCGGCGGACATTACCGCCAATGCATGGCGGCGAGTTTACTTACCACGGATTCGCTTCGTTCTCCGACCCTCTCTACGGCAAGCCGTAAAGAGGGTAAAAAAAAGTTCCGAACACTCAAGGTTTCAAACCCATCGCTATGGAAAATTCCCGTAAATATTATTTTACACCATTTCTATTTCAATAATCGTTTTCTAAAAAGGATCATAATATCAATGAAAATACATGCTTTGTGCGAGGGCTCTTATTCAGTAGATGCTACCAAAAAGTTTATCCCTTTTAACCCCGAAATTGATAATTACCGCGACCGTCCGGCTTCTCTTTTTATCCATGTAAACCCTTTCCTGGTTGAAACGGATGATGAACTGATCGTTTTGGATACCGGTCTGGGCTATAAGGATACGCGGGATGAATTAAACATCCACCAGCATATTATGAACGCGGGATATAACCCTGATGAGGTTACGCTTGTGCTGATGACACACCTGCATTATGATCATTCAGGAGGGCTTGTTGTTGAGCGTAATGGCAAATTACGGCCCAGTTTTCCGAATGCCAGGCATGTGATACAAAAACAGGAGTGGGAAACAGCGATGGCCGGTAAATCATCATCCTATCATAAAGAGATTTTTGAAGCATTGGCGGCCAGCGTTGAACTGGTGTTTGTTGACGGATCGGGCGTTTTGCAACCGGGCATCCGGTATGAATTATCAGGCGGGCACTCCCCTTTTCACCAGGTTTTCTGGTTGGAAAGCGAGGGCGAAAAATGTTTTTTTGGCGGCGATGAACTACCTGAGCCCGAACAGCTGATCAGGAAATTTGTTGCCAAATATGACTATGACGGCCGTAAGGCTATGCAATTACGCGAAGAATATGGCAAAATTGCCGCAGAAGAGGGGTGGACATGCTTATTTTACCACGCCAAATCGTTGCCTGTTGGAAAAGTTGGCTACCTGGATGATCATTTTAAAATTGACCCTGCTTAAGCGGGGTCTTCAACTTTAAAAAGCTCGACAATTTTATCTACGTTAAGGGGTTTTGAGATAAAGTCCTTTACCAGTGGGTATGATCTTGCTTTGTTGATATCGTTGCTGAATACCGAAGATGAGATAATAAATATTTTGGTTTTACCCAGGGGATCGATATTCAGGCGGTTATATTCGTCCAAAAATTCCCATCCGTTCATAATGGGCATATTTATATCTAAGAGGATATAATCAGGCAATTTAGCCGGATCATTCCTTTGGATCTCAACCAACTGATCAATAGCGAATTTACCGTTAAGGCAAGCCATTATCTCAGTGTTTAATAAAGCCTTTTTTATTAATTTAATGGAGATGAAGTTGTTTATTTCGTCGTCATCAACCAGTAACACGCTAACGGATCTGCTATTATAGTTCATCATACAGTATTTATGTTGCTTTATACGCAACCAGAAATTAAAAAGTTTAAACCTTTTTAAAAATAATTAAAATCTTTCAGAGGCATTTTAAACGGGGGTGCGTTTATGGTTTTGTTACCATCCCATTAAATATTGGTTAATATAAATAAAAGTAATATTTTAGTTTCTTATTTCAAAACCTTAATCGTGAAAAAAATACAACTGATCCTATTGTTCATTTTAAGCACTATTTTACATGTTAAAGGGCAAAAAACAGGGAAAATAGACTCCGTAACCCAAAAGTTCAAATCGTACAAAGGGTATTTTAATTTTTACTGGGACGAAAAAAATGGCAGGATCTTATTAGAGGTAGATAAATTTAATACAGAATTTTTATATATAAACTCATTACCGGCAGGTGTCGGTTCAAACGACCTTGGTTTAGACCGCGGCCAGATTGGTGGAAGCAGGGTTGTTAAATTTATACAAAGCGGGCATAAGGTGCTCCTGATCCAACCCAATTACGACTACAGGGCAATAAGCCAGAATGCAAACGAACGAAAATCAGTTGAAGAAGCGTTTGCACAATCAGTTTTATGGGGTTTTAAAATAGAAGCTGAAGAAAATGACAAAGTTTTGGTTGACTTTACCCCTTTTTTACTGAGAGATGGCCATCACCTTGCAGATAAATTGGCCGGCGCGGACCAGGGAGATTATAGAGTGGATGAATCAAGGTCGGCTATCTACCTGCCAAATACAAAAAACTTCCCGCAGAATTCGGAATTTGAAGCCATCGTCACACTTGCAGGGAAAGCCAAACCCAATGCCAAAGAGATCAGGTCGGTTACACCCGATCCTGACGCGATTACGGTACGGATGCACCATTCATTTATACAGCTACCTGACAGTAATTACAAACCGCGCAGGTTCGACCCGCGTTGCGGGCTTTATGATGTTAGCTACATGGATTATGCCACGCCGATTGATGAACCTATCGTAAAGCACCTGGCTACCCGCCACCGGCTTGAAAAGAAAGACCCGGCTGCAGCAATGAGTGAGCCTAAAAAACCTATCATTTATTATGTGGACCCGGGAGCGCCGCCACTTGTAAAGGAAGCACTGCAGCAAGGCGCCTCATGGTGGAACCAGGCTTTTGAAGCCGCCGGGTATAAAAATGCGTTTCGCGTAGAAATTTTACCGGATACTGTTGACCCAATGGATATCCGGTATAACATTATCCAATGGATCCACCGCTCAACGCGGGGATGGTCATACGGAGAATCCATAACTGATCCCCGCACCGGCGAGATCATTAAAGGCCAGGTATCATTGGGTTCGTTGCGCGACAGGCAGGACTTTTTAATTGCGGAAGGACTGCTGCAACCCTATGAAGACGGGAAAACGGCAGATACCACCTTAATGCATATCGTATTTGCCCGCCTGCGCCAGCTTGCCGCACATGAGGTTGGCCACACCCTGGGCCTGCAACACAATTTTGCAGCGAGTGTAAATAACAGGTCGTCGGTTATGGATTACCCATCCCCATTATTCAGTTTGAAAGCTGACGGAACAGTCGACCTTTCAAAAGCATATGCCACCGGGATCGGCGGCTGGGATAAACGCGTTATTCTGTACGGATACCAGGATTTTGCGCCGGGAACAAATGAGGATAAAGCCTTAAAAGAGATCATCAGCGAAACACTGAAACAAGGCTATTTGTACATTACCGATGAAGATGCGCGCCCGGAAAATGGCGCCCATCCGCAAGCACACCTCTGGGATAACGGCATTAATGCCGCCGATGAGCTGAACAGGTTAATGGTTATCCGCAAACATTTGCTGGATAATTTCTCGGAAAAGGCGATACGGCCCGATGCGCCAATGGCTATGCTGGAAGAAGTTTTGGTACCGGTATATCTTTTGCACCGTTACCAGGTGGAAGCGGCATCAAAAATGCTGGGAGGTTTGTATTACACTTATGCTATTAAAAATGACGGACAAACAGTCACTAAACTAATTGCGCCTGCTGATCAATGGAAGGCCTTTGGGGCACTGATGTCGACCCTGAGTCCTGACGCTTTGGCCTTGCCTGAAAAACTTATTGAAAAAATTCCTCCGCGGCCAGATGGTTATCCGCGTACGCGGGAATTATTTAAATCGCGTACAGGGTTAACTTTTGACCCCATGGCGGCGGCTGAATCGGCGGCGGGCACCACCATTGAATTTATGCTTAATCCCCAGCGAGCCGAACGACTGGTTGAATATAAATCGAGAGACAATACGCAACCAGGCTTGATACCCGTAATTGACAAACTTGTTGCCCAAACTTGGAAAGCGCCGCAGCAAGCGGGCTATAAAGGCGAACTGCAACGACTTGTGAATAGCCTGGTATTGAAACAGTTGCTCACTCTTACTGCCGACCCGCAGGCAGCCGAAAGCGTGCGGGGGATAGCATTAATGGAGATCGATGGCCTGAAAAAATGGATGCAGGTGAGGATAAATACCGCTCCCGGAGATGAAAAGGCAAGCATTTTATTTGGCTTATCACAAATTGAAGCGTTTAATAAAAACCCTGACCAGTTTAAACCTGCACCGGTATTAATTATGCCTGACGGAAGCCCGATAGGAGACTAAGCGCGCCGGTACCTGTAATTAGAAATGAGCATAAGTGTAAATTATTAAAGGGCAATGTGCATATTTACACCGCAATTCAAATAAACGATGTCAACACCAATTGTTACCGGCCTGATGGCCTACGGAATGTCGGGCAGAATATTCCAGGCCCCATTTTTAACCACTAACCCCGGCTTTAAATTTAAAGCGGTAGTGGAAAGGCACGAGAAAAAAGCCGGCTTAAGGTACCCGGATGTGATCAGCTATAATTCCGTTGATGAATTGCTGGCCGATGAGGAAATTGAGCTGGTTATTGTGAATACGCCGGGCAATACCCATTTTGAGCTCACCATGAAAGCCCTGAATGCCGGCAAACATGTATTGCTTGAAAAACCCGCAGCCACAAATGGCGCTGATGTAAAAACGATGTACGACCTGGCTAAAAAGTTAAACCTGCATTTATTGGTTTACCAGAACCGCAGGTGGGACAGTGGCTTTTTGCAGGCAAAAGAGGTAATTGAAAGCGGCAGGCTGGGACAATTGATAGAAGTTTATTTCAGGATGGACCGGTACAAACGCGCGCTCAGCCCTAAAATATTTAAAGAAACAGCTGCCACGCCCGGCGCGGGACTAGTTTACGACCTGGGGCCGCACCTGATCGATAATGTGATCTGCCTGTTTGGCAAACCGCTCAGCTTCACTAAAACGACGGGAATTTACCGCGAAGGATCGGAAGTACCTGATTATTTTACCTACCATTTTATCTATCCCAACCAATTGAATGTATTTGTTACTGCAAGCCTGCTTATTGCCGAAGTACTGCCCGGCTTTGCTGTGCACGGCACATTGGGGAGTTATGTAAAAGACCGGTGCGACGTGCAGGAAGCCCAACTGGACGGCGGTATGCTGCCAACCGACCCAGCCTACGGCATTGAACCCGAAGGCAGCGAAGGCAAGCTGGTGCTGATGGATTTAAATAATAAACCAAACGTTGAACGGATAAAAGCGCCAAAAGGCCACTACAACGGTTTATTTGACGCGGTGCATCATACCATTCGCCAAAACGCGTTATATCCCATAACTGAAGAACATATTGCCTGGCAATTAGAATTGCTCGAAGCCTAAAAAAATCGTAACTATGTGGCACAATGACCTGCAAATGAATTTTATGAAGAAATTACTTTTATTTTTTGGAATGATCATCGCTGCGGGTTGCAGCTCAGCACAAAACAAACCTATACCTGCATTTATTCCATCTTACCATATTTTAACTACCGACAGCGTATATGTAACGCCAACCAATCTAAAAAAGGACAAGCCGGTATTGATCATTTATTTTGCGCCGGATTGCAGCCATTGCCAGCATTTGATGTATGAATTGAAGCCCAAAATGAAGGACTTTAAAAACACGCAGGTTATCATGATCACTTTTGTGCAGCAGATCCAGGCCATCCGTAATTTTGTGAGAGATTTCGACCTGAAAAAATACCCGAACTTTACAGTCGGAACTGAAGGTTACTCGATGGTGGTTCAACGTTTTTACGATGTGCATACCACCCCGTTCACAGCGCTTTATGATAAAAATAAAAAGCTGGTTAAATCGTGGGAAAAGGCGCCAACTGCGGATGATTTAACTAATGAAGTAAAAAAACTCTGACAGAAAGTTGAATTAAGCCGATCCTATGAAAGTAGCGATAGCCTCTCCTGCATTTCCAAAGTCCATTGAAGATGGATTAACTAATTTGCAGCAACTGGTAAAAGAAGCTGCGGCACAGCAGGCGGATATCATCTGTTTCCCGGAATCGTATCTCCCCGGCTATCCGTTGGAAGAGTTTGAAGTGGAAACAGCTACGCCCGAAAATATGCAGGCATCATTGGATAAAGCCTGTAAAATAGCATCTGAAAATAATATCGCCATTATATTGCCGATGGATTGGTACTCCCCAAAGGGTAAATTCAATTTAGCGCATGTAATTTCAAAAACGGGTGAAGTGTTGGGCTATCAAACCAAAAACCAACTGGACCCCAGCGAAGATCATATATGGATAGCCGGTACCGAACGCAGCATTTTTGAAGTAGACGGGGTAAAGTTTGGCATTACTATTTGCCACGAAGGGTTCAGGTACCCTGAATCAGTAAGATGGGCCGCCAGGAACGATGCCAGGATCGTTTTTCATCCGCATTGTTCAGGAAGCGATAGTAATATTGATGAGGAACTGACTGAATGGGGCGATAAAAACAACCCCTACTATGAAAAGGCGATGATGATGCGGGCGCTGGAAAACACCATCTATTTTGCCAGTTCTAACTACGGGATGCG
>NZ_CAIWNH010000315.1 GCF_903913935.1 uncultured Mucilaginibacter sp. | reverse complement strand
TTTCATGGGAACGGTTTGCCTGATGACGGTTAACGAAATGAATTAGCGTGCGATTACTACCCTTTTGTTTACACTTGAATTGTCCGTTTCTATATTCAAAAAGTAAATACCATTGGCAACTTTGCTTATGTCTATATGCCTATTTGGGGTTTGCAGAATTAATTGGCCTAAATCGTTCATCATCTTAATCGTGTGGTTTTCGCTGTTATCACCAAATTGAACTGTCAGCTGATCCTTAGCAGGGTTTGGAAACACCGTAACCTTGTCGCTGCTTACGATTTTGTTTATTGATGTTGTGGCAGTAGTATCACAGGTGCCGATGGTATAAGTAAATGCAACTTGCCCATTCTTATTAACTCCCAATGTATCCTTGGGTAAATACGACTCTACGTAATCAACCTTTACGCAAGAAGGAGATACGGTAACCCGGATATACCCTGAGCCGTTCAATGTGTCAGCTGTATACGCCGCACCGTTGGCTAAAATGCCTTTCTCATAGGTAGAATCGGCTGCCATGGGAACCTCCTGATATATGACACTATCCAAAACTTCGCGTGCAAACAAATGGTCATGTCCTTGAAATAAAATATTTACCCCATAGTCCACAAACAGCTGTTGAATGGGTTTCCCCCAACCTGGCCGGTAAGTATTAAACTGGTATTGGCCGTTTTTAGCATATCCACCCCACTCAAAGGTTCGAGCTGGTATGATTCCTCCCCGCTCCTCGCCAAGGGGATGATGAACAAACACGAACTTGTATTTTGCAGTGCTGCTTTGTAAAGTGTTTTTAAGCCAGGTATATTGAGTATAACCCAGTGTCCAGTTCCAACCATCAGCCTTTACTTGTAAGGAATCAGGATTAAAACAATCAAACCTATAAGCATCTAATACAACAAATAAAGCATCTCCCCAGGTATAAGC
Source organism: uncultured Mucilaginibacter sp. (assembly GCF_903913935.1). GTDB lineage: Bacteria > Bacteroidota > Bacteroidia > Sphingobacteriales > Sphingobacteriaceae > Mucilaginibacter. The sequence continues at coordinate 2,452 of NZ_CAIWNH010000315.1, read as the reverse complement.
ATAGTAGTCATCCGGCTTATTCATGCCAAACATTTCGGCATCCGAATTGCCGGAGAAAAATCCGTTTGGCTCAGGATTGGCATAGTAATATTTACGCCACAAGGTTGACCATACCGCCAGGTTATTGGGTGCAAGGGTATCGAGATAGTATTGCTTTTCGCCATCGTGATTACCTAAACAAATGTTGAAGGGTACCGAATTACATAACGGTGCCAACCTTGAGCGATAAGCCTTACGCAGTGAATCTACCTGGTGTGAAGTAATAGTAAAAGCATAGTGGTCATCGCCAAAAATATCGCCCAGGGTAAACATAAAATCGGGTTTATCTGCCGCCTGGTTTTGCATTGTTACACTATACAAATGAGGGTTGCCATAATCGTATAAATGTTCATCAGATTCCACCTCAAAAGTGAAAGTACTGCTTGGTGCGCGTTGCGTATGAAAAGTATATTCCGGCGTGGCGTTAAAAGCCCCTCCACCAGCAGCCTGGTACATTACCCTATAATAATATCTTGTGTTTGCCATAAGGCCGCTAAGCTCCGCCATATAGGGCTCATTGGCGCTGTCGATGGACACTGAGGTAGAGTCGGTGTAGATTCCGGATTGATTACCATAATGCACATAAAGATTCACTGTTTGGTCAAACATGATGCTAGCAGTAATGGAAGTATCAGTAGCCCTGCCCAAAATAATGGATTGAGCTTGCGCTAACACGCCATTCCCCATAAAAATAAAAAGAGTGAATTGAAAAACTGATTTGAGAATAGAGTTTGCATTGCAAGGTCTGTTCAATTGCTTCATGGGTACGCTTAATTTGGCAGATGAAAAAATATGGGAGGCTATGTCTTGACACTAAAGCTTTTAAAAAGTTTAACGAAAATGACTTTCCCCTTTACCTTCTCTTTGCTTTAAAAGACATTTGCCCCGAATAGCTTATTAGACGACAAAAGAATTTTTGTCTGGCACTAACAGATGAATATTTAGTACATAATAAACCTGAAGAGAAAAAGGTAGTCACTTAATAAGAAACGACTACAGGTAAATGCATCTTTAATAAATATAAATTCGCCCTTGTCACAGCTTCTGGCTATTCCCCCTCCCCACGAGCAATATTACTATTAGTGGAAATGGAAAAAGAAGCTGAGTTAATTGCTAAAATAAGGGACGGTAACATTAGCGCATTTAATGAGTTGGTACTGCTTTACCAGAAAATGGTAATTAACACTTGCTACAGATTTTTATTAAATCAAGAAGATGCTGAAGATACGGCACAGGAGGTTTTTGTTGAAGTTTACCAGTCAATCAATACTTTCCGTGAAGACGCCAAGCTCTCTACATGGATTTACCGAATTGCTGTTAACAAAAGCCTCGACGAAATAAAAAAGCGGAACAGAAAAAAGCGGGTAAGATCAATTGGAAAAACTTTGGGAATTGAAAGTGTCTTAAGCTGGCTGGCTGGCGGTGAAAGCCCTGATAAATCTATTCACCAAGCAGAAAGTTTAAGTGAAATAATGCAGGCACTTAACACCTTACCCGACAGCCAACGTGTGGCATTTACACTGAGCAAAATTGACGGGTATACTAATGCGGAAATAGCAGAGATAATGAACACCACTATAGTTGCAGTTGAATCCCTTGTGTCCCGCGCTAAACGGAAAGTAAGTGCTGAACTGGAAAAAATACTAAAAAAATGAGGCAAGTGCCAGAATTGAAAATATTAATCGTCAAACCAAATAGATAAAATGGAGACAGAATCATTAAATAGGAAAATAGAGGAATCCCTTGAGCATTTTGAGTATCTTCCTGATATGCAACCATCGGGTACTTGGAATGAGACCCTCAACCATAGGCTGCGCGCTTCTCCCCGCAAGCACAAAACTCGGCCTCCACTGGTACTTGCCATAGTATCGCTGGTGGTTATCAATGGAGGGGTAGTTCTTAAAACAGTACTTTCCGGTAGCACTGCTTCTTCACAAGACAGCCAAAAACTAGAGCTCATTGCTGAAACTATATTGTTTAACCCCGATTCAGCAAATAATTAGGCTATGGAAATATTTGCTCAAAATAAAGTGCTGAAATGGTGTGTTGCAGTGTTGGCAATCATCAATATGCTCACGCTTGGTACATTTTTATGGAAACAGCATTCACCTCCCAACCAGCGGCCAATTATACCGGATGATTTTAGGGATGTATCGGGCATTTTACAAAAGGAATTGAACTTAACAGCAGCGCAGACCGAACAAATAAAACAAATACGCTCCAACTTTTACGACAAGGAAAAAGTGTTGAGTGTTATAATAAGAGGTGAAAGAGATTCGATGAACATGATTATGTTCAATAAGAATACAGATGACAGCCTGGTGAAATTGCTGGCACGAGCTGTGGCCGAGAATGAATATAAAATGGAACTTTTACGATTAGACCAGGCGCAACAGCTAAAGGCAATTTGCAC
>NZ_CAIWNH010000314.1 GCF_903913935.1 uncultured Mucilaginibacter sp. | reverse complement strand
GATGATGCCAATGGGGCTTTATGGATCGGAACAAATGGGGGAGGGTTGATCAATTACAATTCCATCACCAAAAAATATACCCAATACAAACACAATTCAAACGATCCGAATAGTTTAACAAATGATGTAGTGATCTGTTTATGCATTGACCACGAGCATAAACTATGGATTGGTACCTATTTTGGCGGTATGGATTGTTTTGACGGGAACAAGTTTACCCATTACCGGCATAATGATAATATCCCATCAAGCATTTCGGATGACAGGGTGTATTCCATTACCGAAGATTCATCAAATAAATTATGGGTAGGGACTTTTGCAGGCAGTACCAATGTTTTCAACAGAGAGACAAATAGCTTTTTACATCCAAATTATCAAATGCTGTCTAATTATACAGCAGTTATTTATGAGGACAAACAAAAAAATATTTGGATAGGGCGCGACAAAGGGTTAGACTTTATAGAAAAAGGGAAAAATAAGGCAAAACATTATTTTAATCAGCCTAAAAATCCCAATAGTTTGGTAGCCAATGATGTAAACTGCATTATACAAGACAAGGAAGGATTATTCTGGATAGGTACTAAAGGCGGTTTAAGTGTTTTTAATACCCGCACCAATGAATTTCATAACCTGGATGAAACAAAAGGGCTGCCTGGAAACAACGTGTTAAACGTGTTGGAGGATAAAGATGGATCGATATGGATCAGCACAAAAAATGGGCTGGCCCGGATAAATTATACGCAAACCGGCACCAGTTATAAGTTTCAGATCAATAAGTTTGATGAATTTGACGGCTTGCAGGGAAAAGAATTTAATGCATGCGCAGCCTTTAAAACAAAAAAGGGACTGATGATATTTGGCGGCGCACATGGCTTTAATATTTTCGATCCCAAAAGTATCAATATTGTAAAAAGTAAGCCCCAATTATTATTTACCGATTTTCAGCTATTCAATAAAAGTGTTGCCGCCGGGGATACTGTTAATGGCAATGTGGTGTTAAAAAGATCAATAACTGATACCCGGGATTTAACGTTAACCCATAACGAAAACGATTTTAGCATTGAATTTGCCGATTGTGATTATTTTAATCCTGACAAGATTATTTATCAATATAAATTGGATGGCTTCGATAAGCAATGGCTTTCGGCTTCAAATGATATCCGCAAGGCCACCTACACCAACCTTGATGCCGGTGACTATGTATTTAAAGTAAGGGCCAGTAATATTAACGATCCTAAAAATAGCAGCATCATTGCACTTAATATTAAAGTATTGCCGCCATTCTGGAAGTCGCCGATCGCATATGCCCTTTATTTCCTCTCTGTTATTTGCCTGTTGTTTTACATCAGGCACAAAGGCATATTGAAATTAAAGCGGGAATTTAAGATCAAACAGGATAAACTTGAATCTGAACGTAAAATAGCCCAGGAACGAGAAGAAGCCAGGCGCATGCATGAGCTCGACCTGATGAAGATAAAGTTTTTTACCAATGTGAGTCATGAATTCAGGACACCTTTATCATTAATTATCTCACCAATTGATAATTTAATTAAAGGAGTCGACGATCCCGGACAAAAGCATCATTTAACGATGATCAAAAGAAACGGCAGGCGCCTGTTAAACCTGGTGAATCAATTGCTGGATTTCAGGAAGATGGAGTTTAAGGAGTTGAAGTTAAATTTGAGCAAGGGTGATATTATCCAATTTATAAAAGAGGTATCTGCTTCGTTTACTGATATTGCTGACCAAAACCATGTGGATTATTTAATTGAGAGCGACATAGAATCGGTGATTATTAAGTTTGACAGGGAAAAAATTGAAAGGGTGTTATTTAATCTGCTTTCAAACGCCTTTAAATTCACGGCTTCGGGTGGTAATGTAAGTGTTTTTATTAGCCTTGTTAAAGAGAACGCAGCTGCGGATGAGCAACAGCTTTTAGAAATAAAAGTAATTGATACAGGCATCGGGATACCGAAGGAAATACATGATAAAGTTTTTGAACGCTTTTTTCAGGACAATATGCCGGAAAGTTTGTTGAACCAGGGCAGCGGGATAGGCTTATCAATCACAAGGGAATTTGTTAAAATGCACGGCGGGGAAATCAGTATTGAAAGTGAACCCGGAAACGGAACTTGTTTCACCGTTCAATTGCCGGTAGATGTAGAATATGAAAAGAGCACGCTGTTACCTGAACAGCCCGCGATAGCTAAACCGGAGGATAGTTCACGTATGACATCTAAGAAGCCTGTTATTTTATTGATTGAAGATAATGACGACCTTAGGTTTTATTTAAAGGATAACCTGAAACATAACTTCTCCATAGTTGAAGCAGTAAACGGTAAAGACGGCTGGCAAAAAGCGCTTGCTTTGCACCCCAACCTGATAGTGAGCGATGTAAGTATGCCGGAGATGAACGGGATAGACCTTTGTAAAAAAATAAAGAGGGATAAACGTACTGAACATATCCCCATTATTTTATTAACTGCATTAACTGATGAAGAAAACCAGCTTGCGGGGCTTACCAATGGTGCCAATGATTATATCAGTAAGCCTTTTAACTTTCAAATATTGCTTTCAAAAATCAATGGCCTTTTGCTGATGCAAAAAACTTTGAAAAAAACCTACCAGAAGCAGGTTGAAGTTAATGCACAGGATATAGCGGTTGTGTCGGAAGATGAAAGATTTTTGAAGAATGTTTTTTCGTGCATCGAGAATAATATAACCAATCCGAATTTCTCTGTCGAGGAGTTAAGCAGACATCTGTCATTGAGCAGGATCTCACTTTATAAACGCATGTTATCCCTTACGGGTAAAACACCGGTTGATTGTATCCGGACTATTCGCTTAAAAAGGGCGATTCAGTTACTGGAAAAAAGTAAACTTAACATCGCAGGCGTTGCCTATGAGTCAGGCTTTAATAACCCCAATTATTTTTCGAAGGTGTTTAAAGATGAATATGGTATGCTGCCTTCAGAATATGTTACCGAAATGCGTAAAAAGGAAAAAGAGATACTTGAGGAAGTTGATTAAGTATTGATGGTATTTCTCCTGTACCTGCGTAAAAAAATTAGCTATATCTAATTGCCCGGCAACTTCTCCTAATCCCCAAAAACATCAAAATAATTGCTGTTTTTTTTGTGTGTTAATATGTTTAAGTGCACGGCGCAAATTTCTTTGGTTTGCAGATAAACGTTATTTTTTTATTCAAATCCGTAAACGATAATTTCTATTTGCCTGTTCATTTACGGTAGCCTGTCAACGACGGTATTCTCCTTTTATTACCGGCCATAATTTTTGCTGTTTTTTTTAAAAATTGCATAAATACCCCCGAAATGCACTTTAAAGCACCTTTGGTTAACATTTTTATCTTAAATAGAAACTTTTGTATCATTTTAAAAAATCATTAACCAATAGCTTTACAAGCATGATCGGTAACCCCCGGTTGCAATTATAACACCTTCTAAAATTATGCTTAACAAGAACTTTAAGTCTGCCAGGCAAAAAGCCTGCAGTTTTTTGATAGTACTCATTTATGCAGCGTCAGCATATAATGCCAAAGCAGCTGTTAAATCGTACCGGAAAGAAGCTGACGGTATAACCATAAAGCTCAATACCGGGCTCATCAAAATAAAGATTTGTGCCGACGACATTGTTGAGGTTAAGTACACCATATTTAATGCCTTCCCCCAAAAAACATCGCTTGTTGTTAATAATGCCTGGGCAAAAAATACACCTTTTAAAGTAAGTGAACAAAAAGGCGAGATCGTTATTGCTACTTCGAAACTGAAAATTGTTATCGATAAGGCAACTAATGCGATTAGCTATAGAGATATTAAGGGTAACATAATAACCGGCGAGGCCGCTGCCGGTAATAAGTCTCTTACTGAAGCAACCGTTGCAGGGATAAAAACCTATAGCGTAAGTACACAATTCAATTCGCCTAAGGACGAAGCGCTGTTTGGTTTGGGCTGCCATCCTGAAGACTCGCTTTCCATCAATTACAAAGGACGTAACCAGCAAATGCTGATCAAATACATGACTGGCGCCATCCCTGTTTTACTCTCAACAAAAGGATACGGTCTGTTATGGGATAATTATTCCGCCTCGGATTTTTATGGCTCCGAAGCTGATAACACCCAATTTAAATATGTATCGGAAAGCGGGAGGGAAGTAGATTATTATTTTTTTTACGGCCCCGATTTTGACCACATCATTGATTTGTACAGAATAGCTACAGGCAAGGCGCCGATGTACCCAAAATGGTCATTCGGGCTCTTTCAATCGCAGGACAGGTATAAAACACAGGCCGAGGTTTTAAGTGTGAAAGATGGTTACCGCAATAACCATATCCCGGTAGATGCTATCGTACAGGATTGGTTCTGGTGGTCGCCGCTGCCGATCGGTTCTCACATAATGAACCATGATAGGTACCCCGATCCGAAAGCAATGGTAAACGAACTGCACAGGGCGAATTTCCATGCGATGATATCCATCTGGCCTTTATTTGGTGATGGCAGCGCGAATTACGAAGCGCAAAAGAAAAAGGGCTTTTTGACAAGCATCAAATGGGATAATTTTTTCGCACATACTTTTGATACCTATTACGATGCCCATAACCCCAAAGCCAGGGACCTTTATTGGGCTCAGGCCAGAGATAGCGTAGTAAAGCGGTTTGACTGGGATGCATGGTGGGTTGACCAATGCGAGCCTGACAATGGAACTTTGCTTGATGAGCGCCGCAAAGCCGATTTTTCAGTTGGTAAAGGGATTGACTATTTTAATACCTATGCCCTGGAGCACGCGAAAGGCCTTTATAAGGGTTGGAGAAGTGATATGACCAACAAGCGGGCTTTCTTTTTAGTTCGGCAGGCGTTTGCAGGTTCACAACGAAGTGCTACCACGCTTTGGTCATCAGATATTACCACCACTTTTAAAGCCTTTAAAAACCAGGTGCCACAGGGAATAAATGCCTGTGCATCCGGTATTCCTTACTGGACATCGGATATTGGTGGCTATTTATCCAGGGTCGATCCGGATGGTATCCCTACCTGGTCAGAGCCTAAAAACAGGGAACTGTTTACCCGCTGGTTCCAGTTCGGAGCCTTCTCACCTATATTCCGCATACATGGTAAAGGCGAAAGGGCGCTGTTCTCAAATAACTGGGACCAACCCACTAAAGACATTTTGCTGAAATTTGATAACCTGCGTTACCGGTTGTTGCCATATATATATTCAATGGCAGCTGGTGTAACCTTACATAACTATACCATAATGCGTTCGCTGGCCTTTGATTTCAGGAGTGACGTAAATGTTTACGGTATACCTGATCAATATATGTTCGGCCCGGCATTTATGGTAAACCCGGTTACTGAACAATTATATACAGGGGCCGGTGAAGCAAAAGCAAAAACCCGCAAAGTGTACATGCCAAAGGCTTCCTGGTTTGATTTCTGGACGGGTAAAGCCATCACGGGCGGGCAAACAATTGATGCTGAATCGCCCATAGATATTTTGCCATTGTATGTAAAAGCAGGATCTGTTATACCTATGGGCCCCGAAGTGGAGTATGCCACTCAAAAATCATCAAAGCCTCTTGAATTGCGCATTTACCCCGGTGCTGATGGCAGGTTTACTGTTTACCAGGACGAAAATGACAACTACAATTATGAAAAAGGAAAGTATGCGCTCTTTACTATTTCATGGAAAGATAAGCTGCATCAGCTAACAATAGGTGAAACAAAGGGCGGTTATAACGGGATGCAGAAACAGCAGAAATTCAATATTGTATTGGTTAGCCCGGGTCATGGAATCGGGGAAGCTGTTACAGGAAATGCAGATAAGACAATTGTATACAACGGAAAATCACTAACAGTAAAAATATAAGATAAAGCTGAGATAGTTTAAAAGAAATTAAATAAGGGAACTATATACAAACGGTCAAATTATTTTAATCATGTATAATACAATAAACACACAAAAAGTAATGCGCGAAACAACATCCTTAAATGCGGGTGATTGTTTTACCATTTCTTCAAGGGTGAAAAAGGATTTTGATTTTCCCTTGCATTACCATGATGAATATGAACTTAACCTTATTATAAATGCCAAAGGTGCAAAGCGTATTGTTGGCGGTAGTATTGGGGTTATTGATGATATGGAGCTTGTTTTTATCGGGCCCAATATTTACCATGCCTGGTTTTTACACCAATGTACTTCAACCGAAATACAGGAAGTAACCATTCAGTTTCATAAAGACCTTTTTGACGAAAATTTTTTAAACAGAAACCAGGCCAGCATACTTAAAAATATGTTTAATAATGCCCAATTAGGGATTCTCTTTTCACGGGAGACCACGATGGGGCTTGTAAACAGGATTTTGGATCTGAACCAAAAAAGCAGGTTTGATGCGGTTTTGGAATTACTATCCATACTTCATTCTTTATCGGTTTCGTCAAATATTAAATTACTGTCAGATACCGGCTTTTCGGATCAAAACTTCTGTTTTAAAAGCAGGCGGATTGAAAAAGTGTTTGAATATATGCACAACAACTACGATAAGCAGATAACGCTTGCCGAAGTTGCCCGCATAGCCAATATGCCCCAGGTATCGTTCAGCCGGTTTATTAAAAAAAGAACCGGTAAAACTTTTATCGAAAGCCTGAATGAGATTAGACTGGGTCACGCATCAAGGATGTTGATTGATACCGACGCACATATAGCCGGGATAGCCTACAAATGCGGCTTTAATAACATATCCAATTTTAACAGAATTTTTAAACGCAAAAAACAATGTATCCCGCGTGAATTCAGGGAGACATATAGCTATGGAAGGAGTTTTTATATATAAGAGCAAACAACAATAACAAATGTATTAATAATTCTTAATATGTTAATAATATAACATATGTGGGAATTTATTGCCTGAAAAATACATTATAATGCATTAAAATGTATAAATATAGAATTAATAAATGTAAAAATAGTATTACATATTAAGGGGATGTAAAGGTTAAATTTGTATTATCAGTATTGCGGTTT
>NZ_CAIWNH010000313.1 GCF_903913935.1 uncultured Mucilaginibacter sp. | reverse complement strand
TTTACACCCTTTTTATCAACTGTAGCAAATTGAGATATTAGTAGAGATATTGTTTTGGAGCATTATCCTGACTTCTTATAAGGTCTGTTTGCCCGATGAGTGATTTTAGAGTTATCCTTAATTCTTACCTTTTAAGAAGTAAAACAATTGAATTTCCTTTTATTATCACAAAAGGCGATCCTTTAAGATCTCAGTCAAGTCTGATGGGTCAATTAAGACACTAAATAAATTTACTCTTTAACAATCTCCGTTAAAATGCTTGCAATTTCTTCGGGAGATAAAACAAAATGTGTATTGCCGCTGGAAATAGCCGATTCCGGCATGGAAGGGAACTGGGCAGTTGCCGGCAATTGAGCTATAGTGATACCACCCCGGAGATTAATTTGCGTCGCACCCAGTGAACCGTCGCCATCCAAACCGGAAAGGATAACGCTTATCGCCCTGTTACCTAAATCAAGTGCCATTGATTTAAATAAAATATCCACTGCCTTATTAACGGTTTCATCATGATTCCGGTCTCTTAAAAGAATATTGCCATTCTCAACCGTCATCATTTGACCTTCTGCTAAAACATACACCTGGTTACATTTGATTCTTTGATTGTGCTCTGCTACGTTAACCTTTATTTTTGTAAAATTTTGTAATCGTTCGGCCAGTCGGCTCCTGTAGGCTGGTGCCAGATGCTGTATAATCAAAAAGGCAGCATTTGCCTTAAGTGGCAGTCCGGATAAAATTTCACATAAAGGATCAACGCCCCCAATAGAAAGGCCAATTCCAACAATATAAAATGGTACTATAGACATTGATTAGAAGCCGATGATGGTTTGCATTCTCAATTGAAGATAAAAATCACATTGACAATGCCAAGCGATTAAACTTGGGTATAAGCCCTATAAGAACGTACATATTAGGTAATTAAACCGTGGGCTCGCTCCTAAAAAAGCCAATCAGCAAAGCTATTATTGCAATAACCAATAAAATGTGAATTAAACCTCCGGCTGCGTAAGCAAAAGTTCCGATAGCCCATCCTATAATGAGGATAACTGCTACGATGTACAAAATTGATCTCATGGTTTTGTTTTTAATGGTTAGTAGATGATTGACCAATCAAGTGCAAATTCGATACCAATCTGATTTCCTTAATGTTTTAACCTGTCATGGAATAAATACTGTCCCAATAATAAATTACAGGAGTGCAATACAGGACACATACAACTTTCATAAACAAAACAGTACCCAGATAGTTGTAGCTATAAATAACCTTGCATGGACAACTTTCCTGTAAGCGATGATAATGGTATGGTCAAAAATGATTTTGAAATAATCAAAATCATTGATAAACCATTATTTTTCCCAAGTTGTATGTCGTTACCATATTTTTATTCAGTAAATTCAAATAATTTTTGAGATCATGGTTACACTAAAAAATAGTGGATTTGCAGATGGAAGAATTTGACAGCAAGAAGGCAATCAAGGATATGCGCAAAGCTGATCATGAAAAGACAAGAAAGGTAATATCGGACGATATAAAAAATAAATTTCCTGGAATAACAGATTTTTCAGTTAGTGTAACCAGATATGGAAAGATAGTTGTTTATGGCCTAAGTGAATCTCAACTTGCTTATTTGGATCATATACGTAATCTTTAAATTTACAGATTCCGAAGTACCTTTTTTCTTGAAATGGTCTTCGAAATATTGGTGGCATGAAAAAGGTTCTTGTAATAGAAGAAAATGCATCACTTAAAGCCTGTTCTGTCTGCGAAAAAACAAATACTATACTAAAATGTTCATAATTGGTAACAATTTTCATAAGGCGATAATGATGAGAGTACCGAAACATATTGGAATAATTCCTGATGGAAACAGAAGATGGGCGGAAGCCAATAAAATGACAAAAGAAAAAGGTTATGAATACGGTATAGATCCTGGCTTAATACTTTTTAAATTATGTAAAGAAGCTGGCATTAAGGAATTAACGTTTTACGGGTTTACTACAGATAACACGAAAAGACCGACAAAACAAAGAAAAACCTTCACTAGCGCATGCGTAAATGCAGTAAATATATTATCTATGGAAGAAGCAGAATTGTTAGTCATCGGTGATTTTGAATCTTCTATGTTCCCAAAAGAATTGTTCAAATATACCACAAGACAGATTTTTGGTAAAGGAGGAATTAAAGTTAATTTTTTAGTTAATTATGGTTGGGAGTGGGACTTAAACTATTTGAAATTAGCTGACTCTTCTCAGAAAAATATCACAAGTCATATTAGATCTTTTGATGTTT
>NZ_CAIWNH010000312.1 GCF_903913935.1 uncultured Mucilaginibacter sp. | reverse complement strand
TCAGGAAAGTACCTTCCGTGATGAACGGCCCAACCTGTTGAATTTTTTACGGACCACATTGAGGAATTTTAACATTGAAGTTACCGCAAGGATTGATGAAAAAGAGGTGGTTAAACGCCCCTACACCGCTATCGAAAAATTCCAGTACATGGCTCAAAAAAATCCGGCGATGATGGATTTAAAAAATAAGTTTAATTTAGATTTTGATTAGGGCGGCGTCGATAGACCATGGATTATAGGCCATAGCCGTTTTGGGATATATTCCACTATGGGGATCGTTGATTTTGAAAGTGTTTTGCCATGGACTATGGACAATCCACCATGGACTTAAATCTATAAATATGGAGTTTTTAAAAGCGATATGGAATGAATTTACCGGCTTCTTCGGCTTCGGGAATCTCATTGATATTTTAAAGTCGGGTAAGTACGACCAATTACTTACCTACCAGGGAATTACCGCTGTTTTAGGGCCGCTGACTCCGTTTTTGCTGATCGTCGAGATCATCAGGGCCGCATTCTACAAACGGTTTAAAGTGATCGATTATAAAATTTCATTTTTTACCTATGTCCTTAATGCTTTTGTAGGCCGCGTATTGTCATTTGCTATGGTGGGCATTTGTATCGGGCTTTTCGAAAAGTATGCTATCATTAAAACTTCATTTACCTGGTATTGGTTTGTTTTTGGTTATGTGATTTGGGAGTTCGCCCATTTTATTTATCACTACCTTGCCCATAAGGTGCGTATATTGTGGTGCCTGCATTCTACCCATCATGCCCCGGCTTCCATGAATTTGTCGGTTACCTATGCACACTTCTTTTTGGAGGGCCCTTATGCCGATATTATCCGTACCACCATTTGTATTTTGCTGGGTGTAAACCCCGCCATATTGTTTGTAATCATGTTTATTGATGGTACCTGGGGCGCATTGATCCATATCGGCGAAAACCTGGTAAAGGATGCCCGCTTTGGGTTTTTAGGGAAAATAATCCTGACGCCCTCATTTCACCGTGTACATCATGCCAAAAATCCCCTTTATATGGACACCAATTTTTGTAACCTTTTAAATATATGGGATAGGGTATTTGGCACCTACCAGCCGGAAGACAGGGCAATCCCGATTGAATACGGCATTACCCGCCCGATGAAACCGCATAGTTTTCTGGATGCTTATTTTGGTGAGGTAGTTGCGCTTGCAAAAGATGTTGCCAAGGCCCCGGGAATAAAAAATAAGTTTTTTTACATCTTTATGCCCCCCGGCTGGAGCCATACCGGTGATCATAAAATGTCCAGCATCGTGCGGAAGAAATATTTCGAGGAAGAACAAAATGCCAAACTGCGGCCTGAAGTAATAAAAAACTGAGTAATCCTCATCAATTTTCTACCATGAACTATCAACCATGAACTAACTTACACAACCAGGTTCAATACCAAAACCCCAATCAAACCAACCACGGAAACAATGGTTTCCATTGCAGACCACGATTTAATGGTGTCTTTTATTGATAGATTAAAATACTCTTTAAATAACCAAAATCCCCCGTCGTTTACATGAGAAAAGGCCAGACTGCCCGCGCCGATGGATAAAACCATAAGGTTAGGGTTAATACTGTGATCGCGTAAAACCATCGAAGAGACAATTCCGGCAGCCGTAAGTCCTGCAACGGTGGCAGAGCCTAAACTGACCCGGATGATAGCTGCAATCAACCAGCCTAAAACCAGTGGCTGCAAGTTGAGGGTTTGCAGCGCGTTAGAAATTTGGGTGCTGACGCCGCTATCAGTTAGCACCTGTTTAAATGCACCTGAACCCGCAATGATCAGCAGGATCAATGAAATATCTTTAACTGCTTCGCCATAAATTTCGCCCAGGTGTTTCATTGTTTTGCCCTGGCTCAGGCCCAGGGTGTAGCTGCCGACAATAATAGAGATCAGCATAACAATGGGCGCATCGCCTATAAAGGCAATAAATTTATGCGTGCTGCCGGCGGATTTATCAATATTGAGATATAATGTCGTCGCCATCAACAGGATCACAGGTAACAAGGCCGTAAAAAAACTTTTTCCCGATCCGGGCAGCTGATCTGCCGGGATTTCTTTGGCGATAAATGTTTCCAGCGGGGTTGAAGGGATCTTTTTTAATGTTTGTGCGAACACAGGCCCTGCCAGTATCACTGCAGGTATAGCAACCAAAAGTCCATAAAACAAAGTTTTACCCATATCAGCATGGAAAATTAATACCAGCGCGGAAGGTGAGGGGTGGGGCGGTAAAAAGCCATGGGTAACCGATAAAGCGGCCAGCATAGGCAGGCCGATATAAACCGCCGGTAATTTGTATTTATAAGTTACCGAAAATATCAGCGGCACCACCAGCACAAAGCCCGTGTTGTAAAACAGGGGTATGCCGATAATAAAACCTACTATTAATAAGGCCCACTGGATATGTTTAACCCCAAAAGCATTCACCAAAACATCAGCAATTTTTTGAGCCGCGCCGCTTTCTGCAACCAGTTTACCCAGCATAGCGCCCAGACAGATAATAATGGTGATGGAACCCAACGTATCGCCCAGGCCTTTTTGCACCGATGTGGTAACTTTACCTAAGGGGATGCCAAGCAATAACCCGGCTGCAATAGAAACAATGAGGAATGCCAAAAAAGGGTTCAGTTTTGCCCAGCTTACTAAAAGTACCAGCAGGATAATGCAGAAAAAGATGGTTAACAGGGCCATAATGGGGTTATATATCAGGTTAGCCCGTAAATATAGAATCCTGGCGGTTATCCCAGAAAAATAAAATTAAAATTTCATTTTCGTGGATCTCGTAATAGAATGAAGTCTGTTTGGAAATTAAGCCTTTTCGAGCAGTTTCCTCAATTGATGAGACTTTATACATGTACGGGTTTTCAGCCGTCAATTTAAGAACTTTATCAACACGCATTAAGAATTTATCGGCCTGCCTGGATCCCCATTCGCCTGCAATATAATTTTTGATCGATAAAAGGATTTCTAAAGCATCATCAGTAAAAATGACGCTGCGACTCATCGGGCAGCAAGAATTTTTTTCACCTCTTCATAGGTTTTGGTCTCACCGTTCCTGGCTTGTTCCTGGCTTTTTTTAATGCCGGCCTTAACACGTTCAGGTAAAGTCGTCCAAAAATCCGGTTCTTCTTCCACAATAGACGCATTTGCCGCTTTTACGACTTCGTAAAAAAGATTTTTGTATTTTTCATCAAGGTCTATTACCAGTCTCATTGTATCATTCTTTAATAACAAAGTTAACTTTTTTTAAAAG
>NZ_CAIWNH010000311.1 GCF_903913935.1 uncultured Mucilaginibacter sp. | reverse complement strand
GGTCACAGTCGATGTTAATTTAAAAGGATTGCCTACCGCCAGCACCCATTCGCCAACCTTAACATTGTCTGAGTTACCTAATTTTACGATAGGAAGGTCGTGGCCTTCAATTTTAATCAGCGCAAGGTCAGTATTTGGGTCTGTACCAATTACTTTCGCTTTAAAATTCTGGTGATCGTTAGTAACCACTTCAATTTTTTCGGCCTTGTCAACTACGTGGTTGTTGGTTACAATATAACCATCCTGCGAAATGATCACCCCCGAACCCGAAGCCATTTCCGGCGCCATCTGTGGTGAGCGCTGACCAAACATGTTGCCAAACATTTGCTGTAATTCACTTTGCTGGTCGTTTGACTGGCGGTTTGAATAGGTGGTGCGGATATAAACAACACCGGGTGTTACCGCGGCCGCAGCTTCGGTAAAGTCAACCTGACCGGCCGATGATAAATTAGGGGCTGCAGGCGTTAAATGATTACTTGTTGCGTAATAAACTTTTTGCTGGTCCTCAAAGCTCATGGAATGGACATATTTATTTTCAACAATTTTATATCCCCCCAATGCTATTGCACCGCCAGCAAATGCTGTTAATAGTGTTAAACCAAACTTTTTCATCTTATTTGTTCTTTTCTTTGCTAAGTTTATATTTTTTATTGATCAAATTTAATACCATATAGACGTCAAAATCAATAGTAAGTTATCGTAAATTTTGTTAAATTTTGTTAAATTTATGATTATGATAATTTAAGCCTCACAACATTCAAAATACGAGGTTTGACCCAAAAAGATTTTTAACGTTTAAATTTTGACCGGTAATTCGTTTATTAAAATATTAATGAAGATACATTTTTATAAATACCAGGGCGCAGGAAACGATTTTATATTGATAGATAACCGTAAAAACGCTGTAAATCATCAAAATCCGGCATTGATCGCGAAGTTGTGCGACCGCAGGTTTGGCGTTGGGGGCGACGGTGCGATGTTCCTGCAAAACCGCGAAGGCTACGATTTTGAAATGGTTTATTATAATGCCGACGGGCAGCCCAGTAGCATGTGCGGCAATGGCGGACGCTGTATTGTTGCCTTTGCAAAGTTTTTGGGAATAGTTGACACAGAAACCAACTTTTTGGCAGTTGACGGCCCGCATTATGCCAAAATTTCAGCAGAGGGCGACTGGGTGAGCCTGCAGATGATAGATGTGGACACCATTAATGCAGATGGCGATGCCTATGTATTGAACACCGGCTCGCCGCATTATGTAAAACTGGTGGATGGCTTAAAGGAAAAAGATGTTTACAGCGAGGGCTATGCTATCCGTAACAACGATACTTACACGGCAAAAGGCATCAATGTAAACTTTGTTGAACCCACGGATGCCGGCTACTTTGTGCGCACTTTTGAGCGCGGTGTTGAAGACGAAACCTATGCCTGCGGTACGGGTGTAACGGCGGTAGCGCTTGCCATGGCCAAACACCAGCACCAAACAGGCCATATCACCACCCCCATAAAGGTTTTAGGCGGCGATTTGAATATCCGCTTTGATTACGATGGGAAAAAGTATACAGACATATTTTTGGAAGGACCTGCGGTGAAAGTTTTTGAGGGGGAAGTGGAAGTT
>NZ_CAIWNH010000310.1 GCF_903913935.1 uncultured Mucilaginibacter sp. | reverse complement strand
ATTTGCCGGAAATTATCAAAAGCATCCAGAAATATTTTATCCAGGTTTTTAACCGCAATAACTTTCCCCCTTACCGTTAATACAATATTGAAGGGTTTATTCACTATGGCAGCCATAATTAACGAAGCTGTGTCGGCATTTTCTTGTCGCGCCGAATTCATATTTATAGTGGTATCTTGCATGTGTAGATTCATGTCAATGGCCCGGTAGTGCACTTCCATATTGTAAACCGAGTCTGTTTTGCCCGTTACCTTAAATGCCATAATAAATGAAAGCCCCACTTTTACTTTGTTCTCCCGGCCGCGTATGCTTTGTGTTAATTCTGTTGTTCCAGAACTTGACATATAATAGGTTTCCCCTGTTGTTAAATGCAGCAATGGTTTAAACGGCTGAGCATAAACAGGCGCAAATATTAATGAGAAAACGAAGCATAAAAGGTATTTCATACTAAAGCTGGTTGGATTTAGCAACAAGTAAAGATATTACAAAGAAAAATAGCGGCAATAAAAAAATCGGTATCCGGTTTACCCAGATAAGTCGGACTTTAATGGTGTTTTTTGCCCGTCTTCGGGAGGGGATAGCTTTTAAACAGATATAGCCAGGCTCTCAACCCTGGCTATAACTCAAACTAGCATTATCATTAAATATTCACTCGGCTATTTATACGGAAGATCATTTGGCCGGGTTACAAAAAAAATGCCCCGACGATGTGTCCGGGCAATAAATTTTCATTGCTTCAAATCAATAAAAAAAACAAAAGCATTAAAACATGCTTTTGCGTTTGATCATTGATATACTGGTTTTAATAATGAAGAACACAGGAACTGCCTGTATTGCTATGCCAATATATGTGAGTGTATTCATGATAATGGAAGTTTGAGAGTATACCGCTAAAACGACAAAAATCGTACCCTAAAAATGGAAACTGCCTATGCGTTGAGCAAGCGCATTTTTTTATTTTAAATGAGAAAAATCACTAAGTCAGCAGTGGGGAAATTGTGTAAATAATTACCCGATTTGTGTAAATAATTACACACAACCAAAAGAGGGAAAATAGCTAGTTTTTCCAATTTTGTTTAACCTGTTTTTTGCATAGTCTTTAGCGAAAAAGAAATAGGGGTCTTTTTATTACCCATATTCTTCGTTTTTTAATTTATTATTTGGTTAAACAGGTATGGTTTATTTTAAAAGTAGTAAAATATCTATGCTGAAAAATATACACAAACTGCCAAACACACAACATAAGTGCCACACATGCCAACCTGTTTTTGAATACGAATAAAATTAGTTGCCTTGTTAAATTAATTAGCTCATTACTGACGCATTCTCCAATTAACTTTTGTTGAAATTTTACCGTTAATAGAAGGTTTAATTCAATTGCGCCCACTAGCCGCCGGGTGCAACTGCTTTGGCTAGCATCGCTTCTTTGATGTACCGTATGGGGGCGCTGCCGTAACTTAAAAACTTTTCGTTAAAATCTTTCAGTTTGTATTTATCGCCCATTTTCTTTTTATAAGCTTCCCTAAGATCGATGATCTCTTTGTATCCCGCAAAATAACTGTCGAGTTGCACGCTGGATTCGGTTACGCGCTTCCATTTACCATCGGCTTCGGCCTGTTGCTGAAAACCTTCCCCTGTAAGTAATTTCATGGCGTCCTGTTTTGGCATGTTTTCATTATGTACCTTATAGTCTAAAATAGCATTACAAACCGCCCGCAGGTGCCATTTGTACCACATCAGCTTCATTTCGGGCTCATCACTATACCCGTTTTCCATCATCATTTCTTCGCTGTAAACAGCCCAGCCCTCAATCATCGCACTATTGCCAAAAATTGATTTGATCAGGCTCGGGGCTTTATTGGCATAAACCAATTGTACATAATGGCCGGGTAGGGCTTCATGGATACACAAGATCTGCATCGTAAAGTGATTGTATTCACGCAGGTAACTTTCCGCTTTTTCAGCGGACCATCCCGCAAGGCTGCCAACATTAAAATAGGAATTGCCCTCTTTATCATAGGCCCCGGGCGAACTCATTGAAGCGCCGGCCACGCCGGCCATGTAACCGGGTTCTTTCCGCACCAGCAAAGGCTTGGTAGGGTCTAGCGTAACCAGGTTTTTTGCCCGTACAAACGCAGTAAGTTTTGGCAGGGTATTTTCAATGGCCGACTGGAAGTCGCGCGGGGATACATGGTTTGACGAGATGGTGTCAATTACACGTGCTACCATGTCGAGTGAATCAGCAGTTAATGGTTTTGTGCCAAAATATTTCGGCCATAGTTTTTTGCTTACCTGCACCATTTCGCGATGGATGTATTTCACGCGCTCAACTGCGGCATTATATACTTGTTGCGGCGAGGATTCCGATTGAATTTCGTATTTAAATTTGGCATCATACAGTTCTTTCCCTAACCTGAAGCTTCGCGGCCGGTCATTTTTTAAAACCTTCAACCACTCAGCAAATCCCTTTATTACTTCAGCAGAAGCATGCGCCTTATCTGTCATTTGCTGTTGCTCAGCCGCAGGGATGTTTGATTTTTTGAGCGAATCTTCATAGTCCTTTTCAAAAATACTTAAGCCGCCCAGGTGTTGCTCAACGGCAAGATCTGTTAGTTCGGCTACCGGGTTTTTTATTTGCTTCTCAGCCTCTTTGTAATACGCGGAGATGTTTGACATTTTTTGATAAAAATTGCGCAACCGTTTGGCCAAGGGGGCATAATGTTCATTTAAAATGTATGCGAATGTCGGGGTAACATTATAGGATGTTGGGTCCCACTGGTAGGCTTTTAATTGTTGAATGCTCCACTCGGCCTTTTGCATTTCATTTTGCATCACCTGGTAATCAATTTTATTGGCATCATTTAAAGTAGTTATATCAAACCTGCTTAATGAGTCGAGCTGTAATTTGGCATAATTAACCATTTTGCCCCTGCTTTTATCATCAGGTACAAACAAAAGGCTATCATATTTATGATAACCGACAGTGGTGGCCCAATCAGGATTTAGCTTCCATAAACCTTCAAGGAAATTATTTTCATATACCGCAAATGCACCATCGTCTCTGCCTGCCTGTGGGCCAACCGAACCGTCTTTTTTACACCCTGAAAAAAAGAGTGCCACGATAACAACTGTAATTAATATTTTTTTGATCACCTGGATATTCAGTTTGTTTTGGAAAAATATAAACTTATAACATTTAGCCGAAATAAATTAATAGAAAGCGAACACTTGAGTAAAATTTTTATTAATAAGCTTTATTTGTAATGTGGCTTTAATTATTTGGTAATTTTAACAACCAAATGAACAGATATTTGTTCAACCGGCATCAGAAACATTATGGAAAACCAGGATAAAATAATAATTGCCGAATTAACAAAATTGTTGCTTGGGGGCTCGGCGCATATTTCGTTACAGGATGCGCTTAAAGAACTGAAACCGGAACTGCGGGGCGAAAAAGCCGGGCACATGCCTTACAGCATCTGGCAGTTGGTTGAACACATCCGGATAGCACAATGGGATATGTTGCAGTTTAGCAAAGATGAAGAGCACAAATCGCCAAAATGGCCCGATGATTACTGGCCCAAACAAAGCGCTCCTGCAAACGAAAGCCTCTGGGCCGGGGCAATCTCTCAGATAAACAGCGACCTTGATGAATTTATTGAACTTATGGAACACAGTAATCTTTATGAGAAACTACCACATGGCGACGGGCAAAATATTTTGCGGGAAGCTTTACAAATCGCCGATCACAATGCTTACCATATCGGCGAGATCATAGCTTTAAGAAGGTTTTTTGGCGATTGGAAGTAAGTCCCTCTCTAAATTACGCAGCATTTATGTGTGCCTAAAAAATTTATCAAAATACGAATAATCTCCCTCAATTTGTGGAGGCTTTATGGAACTCCTAAGTCCTCCCTGCCCGGGAGGATTCAGGATGGCTGGCTTTATTTTATCTTATTTATAAAATCAACCATCCCGGGTACCAGGCCGGCGCTCAGGGGCAGATCAGGTTTACTATAAGTGTCAGTATTTTTATCTTCGTCAGCCGGGGCATCCTTTAAAATGTGATTCATCCCTTTTATGATCAGCATCTGGGCGTCTGATTTTGCTTTTTTTAATTTTTCAGCATTATCCACAGACACCGTTAGGTCAGTAGTTCCCTGGATGATCAGTGCAGGGATTTTCATTGCTTTCATACCCCTGGTAGGCACCAGGCGACATACTGACATCAAAAAGTTTTGAATAGTTGGCCTTGCAATAAAATAGATCGACGGGTCCACCTTGTCGGTTGTTTTCCCCTTTTTCAGGCTGTCTAAAATGGCTTTAAATTCATCCTGCTGGTATTTGGGCCTCAATTTCATTTGGTCTATCAAAACCTTATCCCCCTGTTCGCTTGCAGATTCTGCAGCAATATACCCCTTTGCCGGACGATCGATAATTGCAATCATAGATACCAGCGCTCCTTCGCCATGCCCGAATACGATGATTTTCGAGAAACGCTGGTCGTCATTCAGCATGTTTATTAAACTGCCTGCGTCATCACTGTAATCGTCGATACGTAACTGCGATTCTTTGGTCGAACTTACGCTCTGGCCTACGTTCCGTTTATCATAGCGTAGAGAGGCTATGCCATTTTTGCCCAGTTCTTCAGCTAAAAGTTTATATATATTGGCAGTTAAGCCAGTCTTTTCATTATTTCCATCCCGGTCGGTGGGCCCCGCATCACCAACAATAAGTACTACGGGCACTTTACCGCTGGCATTATTGGGCATGGCCAATGTGCCTGAGATCTGGCCCGAAAATGTTTTAAGCAATACCGGAGATTCAGTTATCGATGGGTCAACCGCTTGTTTAGCAACAGCCGATTCCTGGTACGGGCCCAAAAGCAGGCCCGTTAATTTGTTTTGCGGGTTTAAAGATACATTCAGTAAAAAAATACTGTTTTTAAACGTGGCTTTATAAACTGCCAGCGATTCGCCGTACTTAATAAACTCTGTCTTTAACAATTCACCATATTGAGCTTTCAACTGCTCGGTGGTGGGTTTAAAATTGCTTAGTGGCAAAGCCGCCTTCATTTCAGGACTGAACATGCTGAAAATACTATCAACCTGGTTATTGTTATAGAACTGTTTGAATTTTGTAAGAACAGAAACATAGTTAACGGGCTCGGCCTGGGCAAGGGCCCTTACGGTCATTAGCGCAATGGTTATAAGTAGGGTAACTCTTTTCATCAGGTATAATCAGTAAAATATTTACAGCTTCGAAATTAGTAAAAAATTGGGCAGGTTTTGCTGCACATCTTTTTTAGGTAGTGTCGCATTTTGAATTTATTTTCTATAAATAGACAATCTGGCGATATATCCATTTATATTAAAAGTGAAAATAT
>NZ_CAIWNH010000309.1 GCF_903913935.1 uncultured Mucilaginibacter sp. | reverse complement strand
CGTTGTTAAAACTACGGATCAATTCATTAAAGCCTGTGCCGTAAAATATATTATCGCCCAAAATTAAAGCAACCTTATCAGTGCCAATAAATTTTTCGCCGATCACAAAGGCCTGTGCAAGACCGTTTGGTTTTTCCTGTATGGCATATTCAAAGTTACAGCCCAGTTCGCGGCCATCGCCAAGCAGGCGTTTAAAGCTTTCATTGTCTTCTGGGGTTGTGATAATCAAAACCTCCCTGATATCCGCCTGCATCAAAACAGATAAAGGGTAATAAATCATCGGCTTATCATAAATAGGCATCAGTTGCTTACTGATGGCCCTGGTTATTGGATAAAGCCTGGTGCCAGATCCGCCTGCTAAAATAATTCCTTTCATGTAGTGGTTTATTTTGTTTTTAATCTGTCAATACAAATTGACAAGCTCTCTCTCCAATAAGGAATTTCTATATGGAAAGTTTGTTTTATTTTACTTTTATCCATTACCGAATAAGCCGGTCTTGTTGCCTTTGTGATGTACTCTGATGTTTTAATAGGCAGCGTTCTTACTTCGGTACCCGACAGATCAAAAATTGCCTTCGTAAAATCATACCATGAGGCCAACCCTTCGTTGCTATAGTGATAAGTACCATAGTGATGGCTGTTTACGCTGATAATATGCATAATACAGGCGGCGAGGTCCATCCCGTAAGTTGGTGTTCCGGTTTGATCGGCAATGATCTTCAACTCATCCCTTTCTGCACCCAGCTTCAGCATGGTTTTTACAAAGTTGTTACCATATTCCGAGTAAAGCCAACCCGTACGGATGATAAAATATTTATCCAAAATCGCTTTAACAGCTAGTTCGCCGTCGAGTTTAGTTTCACCATAAACACTAATCGGTTCCGCAAGGTCACCTTCATTGCGCGGTGTTGGCTGATCACCTTTAAAAACAAAATCAGTTGAGATATGAATGAGTGCAGAACCATTGGCCACGCAATGCCTGCTTATGTTTTCCACCCCTGTTTTGTTGATCTTTAATGCCAATTCCTGGTCATCTTCGGCCTTGTCGACTGCTGTATAAGCCGCACAGTTGATGCTAAAGGAAGGTTTATAAGTATCAAATACCTTTGTCAAAGCATCATTATCAAGAATATTTGCTTCAGTTTCTGACGGGAAATAAACTGATGGTATCCCATTTTTTTCGGTAAAGTCTTTTAAACACTGCCCTAATTGACCAGATGCACCAAAAACAACAATATTATTCATTATACAAGATTTTTAGGTTTATTACGTCAGGCAGTTATGGTCTGTTGGCGAATGGGAACTTGATTTTATATAAAGTTACAAAACAATTGATCATTTAAAATCCAAGGTCGGGTGCATCTTTTAAAAATGGAAGCTCCTTATCTTTATCAGACACTAATAATTCATCAAATGGCATCCCCCAATTAATATCAAGGTCAGGATCGGCATAATGAACACCTCCTTCTGAAGCTTTATTATAATAATTATCACACTTATACTGAAAAACAGCTTCATCGCTCAGCACAATAAAGCCATGCCCAAAACCTCGTGGTATAAATAACTGCCTGTTATTCTCTTCTGATAATTCTATTGAAAACATTTGCCCGAATGTCGGCGATTTTTTACGCAGATCAACAGCAATATCCAATACTGCGCCCCTGGTAACCCGCACCAGCTTAGATTGGGCATATTCACCTTTCTGAAAATGAAGCCCTCTTAAAACACCACGGGTTGAAAAAGACTGGTTGTCCTGTACAAAGACAATTTCAGCACCAATCCCCTCGTTAAATGTATTTGCATTATACGATTCAAAAAAAAAGCCCCGACCATCGTTAAATATACGTGGCTCAATAATAAAGCACCCTTCAAGCGCAGTAGGTATAAATGTCATTTCAGGTGTAACTAGTTATCGGTTTTCGTATTGATGGTTATAATAGCTGGCATAGGCGCCGCTCGTTACATTGTTTAGCCACGTTTTATTATTCAGAAACCAGTCTATCGTTTCTGAAAGGCCTTCTTCAAATGTTACTGAAGGTTTCCATCCCAATTCTTTGTTTATCTTTCCGGCATCAATAGCATATCTTCTGTCGTGCCCGGGTCTGTCTTTAACATACGTGATGAGTTGCTGGCTGGTACCAGGCTCCCGACCAAGCTTTTCATCCATTTGTTTGCATAACAGCATCACCAGGTCAATGTTTTTCCACTCGTTAAATCCGCCGATATTATAAGTATCGCCGATTTTACCTTCATGAAACAACAGGTCGATTGCAATGGCGTGATCTTTTACATAGAGCCAATCGCGTGTATATTTTCCGTCACCATAAACCGGCAGCGGCTTATTATTGATGATGTTATTAATACTTAACGGAATTAATTTTTCCGGGAAGTGATTTGGTCCGTAATTGTTGGAACAATTTGAGATAATGGTTTTTATACCATAGGTATCATTGTAAGCACGCACAAAATGATCTGACGCGGCCTTGCTGGCACTGTATGGTGAATGCGGATCGTACCTGGTTTCTTCGGTAAAAAGGCCTTCCTCTCCCAAAGCGCCATAAACTTCGTCAGTTGAAATGTGGTAAAATAAATGACCATTGTAATCAGCCTTCCATTTTTCCTTGGCCAGTTCAAGCAAATTTACCGTTCCGATAACATTGGTATAAACAAAATCCATTGGGCTTAATATCGACCTGTCTACATGCGATTCCGCTGCCAGGTGAACAATATCCGTTACCCCATATTTATCAAAAATAGCACTGATCGTCGCTTTATCCTTAATGTCTGCTTTCTCAAAGACGTAGTTTGACTGGTCTTCTATATCTACAAGGTTTTCCAGGTTGCCTGCATAAGTAAGCACATCAACATTAATTATTAAATATTGGGGATACCTGCTTACGAAACGCCGGACAACATGCGACCCAATAAAACCGGCACCTCCGGTAATAATTATTTTTTTCATTTACTTCTTTAATAGTTATACGTAGCTGGCGCCAGGTTGTTTAGCTAATTGCAATATTTTCTTTTGACAAAAAGTCCTGGTAAGCTAACGATATTCCTTCCTTAAGTTCAATTTTATGTTGCCAGCCTTTATCATGTAATTTACTCACGTCCATTAGTTTCCGCGGAGTTCCATCCGGTTTTGAAGAGTCGAAATTTATTTCGCCTTCATAACCTACTATCTTTTTTATCAACAAGGCAAGATCTTTAATAGTAACATCTTGTCCTGTACCGATATTTACAAGTCCCGCCTCATCAAAATTTTGCATTAAATAATAGCATGCATCAGCCAGGTCATCAGCAAACAAAAATTCTCTTTTTGGTGATCCTGTTCCCCAAATAGTTACAGCAGGAGCATTTTGTTCTTTAGCTTCATGAAAACGCCTTATTAAAGCAGGTAGTACGTGAGAGTTTTGGGGATGATAATTATCGTTATAACCATATAAATTGGTTGGCATTACAGAAATAAAATTACAACCGTACTGGTCGCGATAAGCATCGCACATTTTAATACCGGCAATTTTCGCAATAGCATATGGTTCGTTGGTGTGCTCAAGCGGGCCAGTGAGCAAATATTCTTCCTTCAGTGGCTGAGGCGCCATCTTTGGATAAATACAGCTGGATCCTAAAAACATTAACTTTTTAACATTATTCAGGTATGCATTATGGATTACGTTGTTTTGGATCTGTAAATTATCATATAAAAATTCGGCCCTGTAAATGTTATTAGCCATTATACCCCCTACTTTGGCAGCAGCCAGAAAAACATAATCGGGTTTTTCAAGTTCAAAAAAATCTGCTACCTGCCGCTGGTCCCGTAAATCAAGGTTCGCCGAAGTCCTGGTAATAAAGTTGCTAAAACCTTCTTTTTCAAGTTTCCGATGAATAGCCGATCCAACCATTCCCCGGTGTCCTGCTATGTAAATCCTTGCTGATCTATCCATTTGGTTCATTTTTTATAAACAAATATAGGTTTTTAAAATCTCGCTCATTTAGAATTTCTTTAATTTTAGTAATAGTTAAACAGTGCCCGCCATTTTACATTCTGAGGGGGAAGATAACTGGCTATTATTTATCCAAATATTGTATCACCCATATTCTATCGAAAATATTATAAATTAAACAATAAAAAATTGCCAAAATACTTAAAATTGCGGCAAAACCATGGAAAATATTCAACCCAGTTTAAAGCTTTTCGCATTTGCTT
>NZ_CAIWNH010000308.1 GCF_903913935.1 uncultured Mucilaginibacter sp. | reverse complement strand
TGATCACGTCATTGTTTCGCCGATAGAAAGTGTAAAAATAGCTTTCGAGGTTAAATCTAATTTGGGATCAACGGAAATAGCCAAAATTTATAAGGAGGCTCAAAACCTTAAGGATTCATCGAACTTACCGGATAGCCTTTGCCCTAAGGTTGTCGGATTTTCATATACCTGCGCTAACATTAAGTTGACTTACTACGATTTTGTTAACAGTTTTTTAAGCAACAGCCATTACCCAACGATGGTCGCCATCTTAAATATAGGAATCCTCGCATTTATTGATGAACATAATAGTTTTTCAAAAACCCCTGATAAATCCTGCACACCCGTTTTGCTTGAAACAGGTGAAGATACTTTATTGGTTTTTACCTATTTGCTAACTGAATTTATTTCCGAAAGTCATGTTGCTAGTGCAATCAGGAAATATAGCAATCAGTTTTTTACCAGCATGTCTTATTTTGCCTTTGAAAAGACTTTTCTTGATGCTATGAAAAAGATGTCAGCAAAAATGAGGGTACATTTCGAAGGTCAATTAGAAATAGGTATAAATGACACATACGATACTTTGAAGAAGGAATTAGGGTTGTAAATTAACTTTTGCATATGAGTTTCATTAATCTTTTCCGCAGTGTCATCGGCAATCGACCATGCAGGTTGCGGTATGGCATCAATTCATGTTCCCTAAAAATTCTTCTTCAGTCATTTTAAAATCGCCGCTTAAGGTAAATTTTGCTTTACCCTCAGCTATTCCTAATTTAATTTTAGGTTGATCGCGTTTTTCAGGCAAAAAATAGCCAACAACAGTTTTCTTTTTGCCGTAGGTTACTGCAAATTCTTCGCCTGCTTTTACTTGTTCAAGGATGTGTGAAAAATGAGTCTTAAACTCCCCTACAGATATTGTTTTCATGGTAATAAATTCATTTAGTTGAATTTAAAAATTTCTTGTCAAGTTGTCAAGAATAATTTAAACTACTTTTCCGTTGCTCCAGAGCCGCCACTGCGCGGAATGCTTGAAAAAAACAATAGTTGTTAGCGCCATATAATTTATGCCACAAAGAACGCTCATTCCCGTACGTTCAGTCGCCATCGGGTAAACCGGGGGTATGATGGTTTAACGCCTTAAACCTTAAATTTTTTAAATTTGTTTAATGATATTTGCAACAGGCATAGATTATCTTCCCTTCTATTCCAAACCTGAAAAATGAAACAATCAATTATTCATATTGCTGTTTTAGTTGAAGACTATGATGACGCTATTGCGTTTTATGTAAATAAGCTAAATTTTAAGTTGGTTGAAAACACGAAGCTTTCAGCTATTAAGCGGTGGGTGCTGGTTCAACCTCCCGGTGCATCCGGATGTTGCCTGCTGCTTGCAAAAGCTGCAAATGAACAACAACGGTCGGCTGTAGGCAACCAGAGTGGCGGAAGAGTTTTCTTATTTCTGGATACAGATGATTTTTACCGGGACCATCAACGCATGTTAGCAAATAATGTCACCTTCGTGCGTGACCCGATAGTTGAAAGTTACGGTATTGTCGCAGTTTTTAAGGACTTATACGGGAACTTATGGGACCTGATCCAACGGTCAACCTGATATATGTAATTCCAGACGATCTAAAATATATTATCTTTTTAAATTCCGTGTTCGCAGATTTTCGCAGGAAGGGCCTTTGCGGGATGCCTGCACTAAACATTAGTACAGGTGTTGAATCATTTCTTAACGCGACGCGCTGCTGCGCAGGCTCGTTTATTGCAGGGCCGGCAACCACTAATCGAATTTACCCATCTCAATTTTTAAACTACTGACCAGGAATAATTTAAACTTTCGTGCCCGCAGCGTCTGGAAGCCCCCTGTGATCTATAGCAGAACTCCTGTTATTACGGCATCAACCAGGTGTGAAAAAGAGCCGGCTTTATTTTTTCTGATTATTGTATCGTTTCGTATTCGAAGGGAGTAATGGATTATATTAATTCAAAAAAAGTGAAAAAAGCATTTCAAATTGTATTCCTGTTGGGCGTTTTCAGCTCTTGTTCAAAAAAAGACGCCACACCAACAAAAACGCCGTCAACGGTTTATTTCCCAAAAGTAAAATCAATCATTGCGGCTAACTGTATGTCATGCCATAATTCGGCGAATTCATTAGGCTGGGTCGGCAGGCCTGTTAAATTTGATGCCGACACTGATATTACTGCCAGTTATGCGCAAATAAAGAAAGCAGTAGCTGATCCTGTAAGCCCGACAAATCGCAGAATGCCACAAACAGGGAGTTTATCGGATAGTGAAATCGCTATTATTGTTAATTGGTATAACAAAGGAGGAAAATCAACAGATTGATCTTATTTTGATGCAGGGCGCAGGTTTGCTTGAAAAGGAACCTGCGCCGAATGTCTTAAAGAAAAGCAAGGTCGGCGGCGAATAGAGGAATGAAGTATAAAATTAATTTGTTCAGCACTTCCGCTTTTTTTTCAGCTATCATCAACCTGAACATTTGACATAGCGCCTGCAATACAAAAAAACGCTAAACTGAACGATGATATGTTTCCCATACTGCCAAAATCTCCGGCAGGTTAGCACGCCCGAATCCTGCCCTGAAATAGTGAGTGCCGTATTCAAACGTTTCCGAGGGCAGCATCATGATCCCGGTTTGCTGCACCAATGCTTAAGCATATTGCATAGCCGTAACATTGGTTTTTAATTTGACAAAAGCTGTGGACCCGGCTTTGGGCGGATAAAAATCCAGCAGGTCACTATTTCTTTTTTGAAAAGCTGCAAACAGGGCGGTATTTGCCCTGATCTTTTCATTATTCCGGTCGATGAACAATTGATGATGGTTTAAGGCAATCATCGAAAGAATTTCGGCGGGACCACTGTTACAAATAGTTAAGTAATCTTTAAACGCCTCTATTTTTTGAAGCACAACCGTGTTCCTGGTGGCCAGCCAGCCTATTCTTAAACCCGCCAGGCCAAATGATTTCGACATCCCCCAAAGACTGATACCATTTTCATACAGCTCACAGGCCGGCTGAAGAACATTTAGGGGATTGGCTGCCAGGGACCGGTACATTTCATCCGAAAACAAAAAGATATTGCCAGCCCTGGCAATATGGATAATTTCGGCCCAATCGCTGGCACCTGGCAAATAGCCGGTAGGGTTATGCGGGAAATTAACAATGATGAGTTTTGTTTTTTCATTGACAAGCGCTTTCAGCCGGGCGGGGTCATAATACCAGTCGCGGTCGTTTTCAGGCTTCCAGAAGGTAATGGTACAGCCAATGCTTTCGGCCACCTGGTACAAGGATTGATACATCGGCGCCATACAGATCACTTCATCGCCTTTTTGCAGCAGCACGTTCATCAGGCAAAAATTAGCTTCGCCGGGCGACATAACCAACAGGTTATCGGTGCCGATGTTTTGGTAATGTTTGCTGATGGCTTCACGCAATACAGGGGCGCCTTTCGTTTCCGTATACCCCAGGCGCTGATTTTCCCATTGGCTTAATTCTTCTTCCGAGGCCACCGTTAGCACCTCTTTCAAGGCATAACCATCGCAATCTGAACTTGATAACAGGTACTTTGCGGCAAATTCATACTTTGCAAAGTACCTTTCAATTTTAAAATCATCGATCTGCATGCGGGTCGTCTCTTGCTAATTTGGGGTAAATTAGTTAATATCCCTGATGATCTCTTCAACACTTTACCGTTTTTTTCTTTTTACCCAATGATCCCTTCGCAATGGCTTTATTAATGTAGTCTACCGCATCGGGTACTTTACAGGCCGTCCCGCTGGTGTCTACATAAACAGCGCCGATTTCACCGGCAGCGGCAACGGCTTCCGGGCTCAAAGTATTTATGTAGGCGCCCACACTTATAACAAAACTGTTCATCTTTGACCGTACCCTGTTTGGGGAAGTATGGATAGTTTTTATCACTCTTTGCAGCAGGGCCCGGTAAGCATCAATATCCAGGTCACCATCTTCCTTCAAGGCAGCCAGGTTACCAAGGGTGGACCATCCGGCGGCCGCGACATGGTCCTGCGGGTTATCTATCCATTCCATCGCCATCTCAAAACCAAGCTTACCTTCGGCGGCCACCCAAGGCACGGTATACTCATTAATATTGGTGGATAGCGCCTGTTCTGCCCAGGTTTGCAGGTCGGCTTTGGTCATTTTATCGTCGTCAGCAATCAGGCCGGCCAGGTACATGGCATCGGCGTTCCCGGTAGCATAAAGGTCTTTGGCCAGCTGGTAATCTATTTTGATCTTTTTCCGGATCGGTTTTAAATACTCCACCTTTACACCAAAAAATGGCTCCCTGACACCATGCTTTAATAAAACCTTTTTGATGCTTTCGCTTCCGTGCGATAGCAGGTCGGCCATAATTTCGTCAACGGTCATGGTTAAATGGTTTAAATATTTGATTTAAAAATACTTATTTAAAACATTTCTGTAAAGCGGTAATTATTTTTTGATCACACAACCATCTCCGCTTAGGCTCAACAGCAACTACTTTAGAAATTCCTCCACCAATACGGCTGTCATTTCGGGTTGCAGGCTGCCTTCTTTAACAGTACCACCTTGCCGATACATGTGCCATGAATACCCGGCAATATTGCAACTGTGGCACTTTTAAATATAAATGCTAGTATATACTTACACAATTTTTTTTGAAAACTATTCCAGGTTTGGTGTGTTGTTGTCCCGGACTGCAGTACCGTAAAGGAAGTTTGCACGCCGAAGTGTTTGTAATATTTTTATGGGGAATCGCCAGGCGATTTAACCCTTGAATTTTTAAATTTAATTTTTAATTATATATTTGTTCTTATAAATAATTTAAAACGGTGAAAGTAAAGAAAAAAGTACTGGTAGTTGAAAATGATTATGATATAAGGAACATAGTCGCTTTTATTTTAGAAGAAGAAGGCTTTGAATGCATGGGCATTCCCGAACCGCAGTCATTGGATAGTTTAATGGCCTTTAAACCCCATGTCATCCTGATAGACGAGCTTATTAATAACCAGCCCGGGCACAGGTTATGTTTAAAGATCAAACAATTTGAATCGCTCAAACATATTCCCGTTATCATCCTTTCTACAGCAAATAACATCGAACTGATTGCGGAAGAATGTAAAGCTGACGAATATATCCGCAAACCGTTCGACGTTCATGAGATTGTCGGAAAGGTTATCAGCGTTATCGATAAACAACCGCTTGATCTTTTAAATTAACTGGCAACCAGGTTAAAAATATAGAGCTTAATTGGTGTTATTTTTTTCGCTAGCAACCTGCTCCAATTGCGCCATTTTATCATACATCACCCTGAACGTGTTCCAGGGGCTGTTGTCATTATCTTTAGGATTAACTGTTCTACCGTAATAGCCATTTAAAAACTGTACGGGCGACGACCATACCGTTTCGGCGATACCATAAAAACGTCCTTTTAATTCCTTGCCCGCTATTGCCCTTGACCGGTACAGATCTTCCACCTGGTTTACAGCGACTTCAGGCCGGTTCCAGGTGCAGGTTACCACCCTAAGCCCTTTCAGCGCAAAATAAACGGCAGTCTGGTTGTCATGGTCATATTGCCAGTCGCAGATCACTACGTCACGGGGGATGAGGTCAACAGCGCGATAAGTGTTGTTATAGCTGGCCGCCCATTCGCCAATACCGGTCGCACGGCCATCAATAAGGCGGTCGCCCCAAATCCATAACTCTTTACCCTGTTCGGCCAAATGATCCCGGATGGTTTGTACCTCGCTGGCAAAAAGCACTGCCTTATCCCGCCCGCCGCAGCGCGGGCATTTATCTTCGCCCAGGTAAAAAACTTCATCCATACCGGCGTGAAAGGAAGAGGCTTCAAAAACATCCACGATCTCATCTACCAAATCAAAAACAACTTTGTGCACGCCAGGATGCAGCGGGCAATAGCTGCGGCAATAAAGGTTGTCGGCATTGGGCCATTTATAATCAGCAGGGGCAGGCATTTTTATCCATGGGGTTTCATCAAATTCAGGGTAAACCTGCAGTAATTTCTCGGTTTTAGCCGCCCAGCTCTGGTGCCCCAACAGGTTAATTTGAGGGATAATGCTGATGCCATTCTTTTTGCAGGCTTCCAGTATTATTTTAACATCATGTTTTGATAAGGCCGCGGAATCCCTCAGCTCCGGGTGACTTTTATATTCGTAGTTAAAATCTATCCGCAGGATCAGGGTGTTCACTTTGCGGGGTGCCAGTTCTTCATTAATAAATTTTACAAAATCAGCAACTCCACCTGGTTTGGGCGCAGCTATAATAAAACCCTTAACCTGGAACAGGGTATCAGTTTTTACTTGTGCAAAAATGCTTTGGCTAACTAATATGATCAATAACAGCAGCAGGCATGAATAATTTTTCATTTTGACAAAAATTAAGCTGGTAATTATCCCGGCCGCCCAAGCGATACCGGGCCAGGAATACACAAGTACAATGTAAATAAAAATCGGCAATCAAAATAAAGGTCACTGCATTGTTGCTTAAGCCCCTGTGTAAACTACTTACTAAAATATACCGCTTCATCGGTATTGTGCCGCGTGGCTGCTTCGGATAGCTTTGATAAACACTAAAATCGTTATCAATCATGAAAATTAAACTGCTCATCATCTTCGCCCTGGCAACACTTGGCTTGTCGGTGCAAGCACAAACCGAAGCTCCGGTAATTACCGAGTTGCACCTGCTTTTGAAAAATGCCAAAAATAATTTTGTTAACGACGTGGGTAAAAAAGTGGAAGAAGATACGGTGACGAAAAATATTTATTACGAGACCAAAAATCCTGTAGTTGCTGCCGACCCATTTATTTTACACCTGGGCACGGGCCAAAATATTTTCATCTTGAATTATGACGCCACCGGCGACAAGTTAACTGCCTTGATACCAATTGTTGACCAGTACATTGATGAATTGAATAAAATGGTAAAAACCAGCGACTATACCGGGAATGACTACAAAAACGAAAAAGGTAAAGCCGTTACCGATATACATGATAAAGACGGCAACCTGGTTTTACGGTATACCAGCGATAAAGCGAGCCAAACTGTTTATTTATACGGATTTACAAACAACAAATAATATGAAAAAAGTAGTTTTAATATGGTTGCTGGTGGTGTTGCTGCTATTTTGCGCCGCCAAATTGTTCGCGCAAACTCCCGGACAGCAATCAGCCAGGGCGTTTAAACAGTTCTATTTTCATAAAGCCAATTCA
The DNA here is from genome assembly GCF_903913935.1 of uncultured Mucilaginibacter sp. Lineage (GTDB taxonomy): Bacteria > Bacteroidota > Bacteroidia > Sphingobacteriales > Sphingobacteriaceae > Mucilaginibacter. Next base: position 762 of record NZ_CAIWNH010000308.1, on the reverse strand, counting down.
GCAACCTTACGGCAAAATCTGATGGTGACAGAGGTGGTAACCACACTCGCGGGCCCCAAAACTGGCAGCATTATTATCGATATAAAAAATAACTCCCTAAAGATCGTAACTGACGGTGCAGACGATAAAATTTACTCCATCAAAAAAGTAGGCGACGAAACTACCGACCAGTACGATAACAAAAAGCTGATCATTTATTGTACCGACGCAGCCGGATCAGATTGTACGGCGACCATCCGCCGCGAATATGCCTATAGGTCGGATAACGAAATGGTCATTAATATCACGTATCCCAATGGCACAGGGAAGGGATACTTCTGCACTTTGGAACAAAACTTATTTGAAAACTAAACAACATGAAAAAAATACTCACCACCATTGTATTAAGCGGGATGATTATTACGGCTTTCGCGCAAAAAACATTTAAACCAATTCATTACACCATGATCATCTCCGGAGCGAATAAAAACGCCGCTTCAGGGGATATTAAGGTCAATATGAAAGATTCTACCATTATAATCGGCGAAGGCCCTGCAAAAAAATTTAAGATCGAAATGATGGCGCCCGAACAAAACGCATTATCTGATGATAAGTCACTGACAACATGGTTGAGTTTTCTTTGTAACAGCAGCGATAGCAGATCGTACACCATAATGATAGCACGGCAGCAACAGCCCAATGGCACCAAAATAATGAACGTACAGGTAAACTGCGACGGTGCAGATCCGGTAGTTTATGACTGCGACTACCTCCAGGAACCAT
>NZ_CAIWNH010000307.1 GCF_903913935.1 uncultured Mucilaginibacter sp. | reverse complement strand
GACTGTTATCAAAAAAGTAGCGACCTGAATGCCGGGATGGTCATGATTGACAAAGCCCTTGACCTGTTTGGGGACAACGGCATGTATCTATGCACTAAAGCAGAATTATTGTATAAATAACAGCGAAAAGTAATGTAGAAAGCCCGAGAAAAAAGCTACTGTATGCCAGCGCATACACTCCAAACTTTAATAACAATAATATCACAGTAACAATGTTCCCTGCAATGATGCAACTATATAAAAAAGCACCATGAAGTTTGGTTTTGTGCCAGGCTAAGATAATATTTCGAAAGGTATCGGCTAATAAGCTAAAGGAGGTTCCCCATAAAGCGATTCGGAAGGCTTTTACAATATCGCCGCGGTAACGCATATCGATATTGGCGATATTGCCGATAACGTATGACAAACCGTACCCTACGATGATAGAGAGTACAAATAACATACACGCTATTAAAATGCCTGAACATATAGCTAAACCAAGTTCCTCCTCATTTTTCTCGCCAATAGCGTAAGATACACGTTGTAATAGAACGCCGGCGACCCCCGGGTCGACGATAGTGATCCAGGTGAGCACATTGCCGGTTGCCAGCCATGCCCCATATACCGCACTGTCGATAAAGTGCAAATACAAAGGAATGACCAACACCCCGTTTATCAATGTAATGACAAACCCGATGTTCAGGAAGAAAAGATTCCAAATGGTTGCCTTTTTCCTGCCCTCCCTTACTATTTGTTTCTTTTCGGCCATTTAAATCGTTTAATTGAATTAGCATTCAGGCATCGCTGATTTGCCCCCTTTTTAGTGTCGCATCAATAATTTTATTTTACTGCTTTTTCTGAATTTTCATAATACCCGAAACCGTAGCCATATCCGTAGCCATATCCGTAACCATATCCATATTTTCCTTTTTGCTGGATACCGTTCATTATTAAATTAAGGTTCTTAAAACGCCCTTCTTTATATAAGCCATTGATGTACTTTAAGCGGGCTTTAGGCGTATATTCATGCCTGACAACGTAGAATGTGGCATCGGTGTATTTTTCAATAACCAGCGCGTCAGTTACGAGGCCCACAGGCGGCGCATCAACAATTATATAATCATATCTAAGGCGAAGTATGGTGAATAACTCATCCATTCTGCCATCTACCAACAACTCAACAGGATTAGGCGGAATAAGCCCGCAGGTAATGATGTGATAATTCTCATATCCTGGGACAGAATAGATAATATCATCCAACTCAGCATACCCGATCAGGTAATTGCTCAGCCCGGTTTTATAATCAATATTTAACTTTTCCTGTAATTTTGGCTTCCGGAGATCGAATTCAAGAATGATCACTTTTTTACCGGTAATAGACAAACTTGCTCCCAAATTTAGCGAGATAAATGATTTTCCTTCGCCGCTTATACTTGATGTGAGCATAATAGCCTGTAATTTTTTGCCCGGGGATAAAAATGAAATATTGGTACGCAATGCCCGGATCTGCTCTCCGATTGCAGAGCGGCCCATTTCCAAAACAAGCTCATTCGAATTATCGGTTTGAGAAATTTCGGCCAGAACGGGAATTGCGCACTCTTTTTCAATGTCACTGCGGCTTTTGATCTTGTCATTCCAAAGGTCGAGTATATAAATTATCCCAAATGGTATGGCTAGCCCAAATAAAGAAAACGCCATCAGAACGATGCCTTTTTTGGGTTTTATGGGTTCATCGCTGCTTATAGCCCTGTCAACAGTCCGTGTATCCGACACCGTTGAAGCAAAAGACAATTCGGTTTCCTCCCTGTTTTTTAGTAAAAACGTGTATAAGTCGTCTTTTATAGACTGCTGACGGGTAATATCAACCAGCTTTCTTTCCTTGACAGGGACTGATTTGATCATTCCATTCATATTAGTGCTCGTCTTCTCCAGTTGTTGGCGGGTAACGTTCAGGCTCCTTTTCAGCGTTTCAATATTATCGAAGATATTTTGCTTTAAAGTGGCT
>NZ_CAIWNH010000306.1 GCF_903913935.1 uncultured Mucilaginibacter sp. | reverse complement strand
TATGTGTGTTGATACACAAAAATGTGCCTATATAAGTACCAACCAAATAAACTTGAATGAAGCGCCAGGACTATAATGCCCTTTATAAAAAATATCTTGCAGGAAAATGTACGCCCGAAGAATGGGAGTTATTAAATGCTTTTGAAGATGAACCCGGCTTGGAAGACATTGCCTGGGACGCTGAACTTGGCGACGAGGAGGAAGCTGAAAACAGGATATTTAGCAAAATTACCGAAGGTGTTACCGAAAAGCTGCCCGTTAAAACAATCAGATTTGGGTGGCTGTACATTGCAGCCTCGTTTTTATTACTGGCAACCGCTATGGGTGTGTATGTTTTAAACACGCGCCATAAAAAGCAGCAACTGGCAGTTAACAAAGTTAAGCCGGTAAAAAACGATATTTTGCCCGGCGGCAATAAAGCCATCTTAACCCTGTCAAACGGGTCAACCATTGTGCTTAACAGTGCAAAGGATGGTGTTATTACCAAAGAGGGCGGCGCGGCGGTAAACAAAACCCAAAACGGGCAACTGGTATACCAGGCAAATGATGAGCAAAACGGTGCTGCCACTGCCGCCCCTATAGTTTATAATACGGTTACCACGCCCCGCGGCGGTGAGTACCAGATTGTGCTGGCCGATGGCACCAAAGCCTGGCTCAACGCGGCATCATCCCTCAAATTCCCTACTGCGTTTACCGGCAATACCCGCCAGGTTGAAATTACCGGCGAAGTATATTTTGAGGTAGCCAAAAATAAAGACAAGCCATTTATTGTAACTTCAAACGGCGCCGAGGTGGAAGTACTGGGTACCCACTTTGATGTAATGGCTTATAATGATGAACCAGTGATAAAAACCACACTGTTGGAGGGGTCGGTGAAATTCAGGAAAAACAAAGCTGAAGTATTATTAAGCCCGGGCGAGCAGGCGGTATCAGCCTATGCCTCGGGCAATATAAAAGTGCAAAAAGCCAATATTGGCGAAACGATGGCCTGGCGTGATGGTTATTTTGTTTTCCAGGATGAAAATATCCAGGGCATTATGCGCAAGGTATCCCGGTGGTACAATGTGGAGGTGGTTTACAAGGGCAATATGGAGGATAAAGAATATGGCGGGAAAATATCGCGCTACAAAAACATATCAGACGTATTAAAGAGTTTAGAACTGACCGGAACGATACATTTTAAAGTTGAAGAAAGGAGGGTTACTGTTATGCAATAAAGTTACTTAACCTAACAGTGCCTTAAAAAACAAACCCAGGAGCATTCGCAGTGCCCCTGAGTTTTGTACTTGTTGCCAAGCAGGTGTAAGGCCATTTAAAAACCAATTACTTCGTAACAACTAATTATTAACTAACCTAACATTCAAATGTATAAAATTTATACTGCATTTAAATGCAGAAGAATCCCAGTTAAACTATTGTTAACCATGAAGCTCACCATTGTTTTAATGCTTACAATTTTATTACAGGCCGGAGCTGCAACTTATGCCCAAAAAATAACCCTGAATAAAAAAGGCGCCTCGTTAAAAGAGGTTTTTGAAGCGATACAGCAACAAAGCAATTATACTGTAGTGTATGATTCAAAAATGATCAGGGCAACTAAACCGGTGAGTGTATCTTTTAAAGATGCTTCGCTTGAAGAAGTGCTGGATAAGTGCCTGCTTGATCAGTCGTTAACCTATACCATTAATCTGAATACTATTGTGATCCGTAAGAAAGCGGAACTGCCCCCGGTTATAGAAGCATTACTTAAAATTACGGGTAAAGTAACTGATTCAAAGGGCCAGCCGCTTATCGGTGCAACTATCAGTATAAAAAATGGTAAAAACATTGCAGTAACCGATGTTAACGGCGCTTTTACGATCTCTGTTCCCGAGAATACCATTATCAGGGTATCTTATATCGGCTTTATAGCACAGGATGTAGCGGTTGACGGAAAGACCGAACTATCTATTGTTTTAAAAGAGGCCGCAGGCAGCTTAAACGAAGTAGTGGTGGTTGGTTACGGTACCCAGCGCAAGCAGGACCTTACCGGCGCTGTAGCCGTAATCGGCTCAAAGGAGCTTGAAGACAGGCCAAATACGCAGTTTGGTTATTCAATTGAAGGTAAAGCTGCCGGCGTACAGGTGATCAGGCCATCGGGCCAGCCGGATGCAGGTTTCTCCATCAAAATACGCGGTACTTCGTCTATCACTTCGGGCACCGACCCGCTTTATATTGTTGACGATGTGCCAACTTATAACACCAACGAAATTAACCCGGCGGATATTGAAACCATCACCGTATTAAAAGATGCATCGGCAGCGGCCATTTATGGTAGCAGCGGCGCAAACGGTGTGGTATTGATCACTACCAAACATGGTGCAAAAAACCAAAAATCAAGGGTTAATTATAATGGTTCTGTAACATCATCACAGGTATGGAAGAAACTGCAGGTATTAAATACGCCTCAATTTGAAACATTGATGGCCGAAATGGGGATCAGCTTACCTGATCCAACCAATTTTACCAATACCAACTGGCAGAACCTGGTTTTCAGGAACGCGCTTTCGCAAAGCCACAATGTATCCATATCGGGCGGTAGCGATAATACCACCTATTACATTTCAGGATCTTATGTAAAACAGGAGGGTATCGTAATTAATAATAATGTAGGCCGGGCCACTTTTAAAGTAAACCTGGACCATAAAGTAAGCGACTTGTTAAAAGTTGGAACCAATATATCTTATGACCGTTGGTCGGATGTGAGCGTTCCTGAAGGGTATTCAAACGGCGTAATTACCAGGTTGATTACCGCAGTGCCAATTATTGGCGTTTGGAATCCGCTGAACCCTACCCAATATGCGGTAAGCCCTGTAGCTCCGGTAGATATTGAGAACCCGGTTTCGGTTGCTTACCAACCTCAAAATTTACTCGTAAACCACCGCTTTAACGGCAATGCCAATGCTGAACTGAGTATTTTACCAGGTTTAAAATTAAAGAGCATTTTTGGACTTGAACACAGCAATAGCATAGCAACCTCTTTCCAGAATTCAATTCAAACCAGTTATGGCCGGTCAATGGATGGTCTCGCTGCTGAAAATGATAACAACTATGATTACTGGATCTCAGAAAACACACTGAATTATACCAAAAAAATAAAGGATCATAGTTTTGCCTTACTGGTAGGTTATGTAGCTTCGGATGAAAGCAATCGCAGCGTTTACCTTGCTTCGCATGGTTTTGGTGGCAGTACAGCTATTACCACTGTGACCGCCGGAACGGTGCAATCAGTACCGCAGGTGAATATTTATGATAAGACCCATGAATCATTTATCGGCAGGCTGAACTATAATTATAAGGACAGGTACCTGTTAACATCCAATTTACGGGCGGATGCGTCCAGCATATTCTCTTCAAAAAACAGGTGGGGTTACTTCCCTTCGTTTTCAGTAGGCTGGAGAATTTCCAATGAGGATTTCTTTAAAAACGTAACAGCTGTAAGCGATCTTAAACTGCGTGCGGGCTGGGGTATTGTGGGTAATGATGCCATTGCGCCCTATTCAAGGTACGGTTTGATCGGCCTTTCAACTTATGTGATCGGCGGCAGCTCGGTAACCGCTTATGTACCGTCAACCTTGTCAAATGATAATTTAAAATGGGAACAAACGGCACAATACAATATAGGCCTTGATTTTGGTTTGCTGAACAACCGGGTAACCATTACCACTGATTATTACGACAAAAAAACCACTAACCTGTTATTGAACGCGCCGATACCGGCAAGCGTTGGCGTTGGTGGCAATACCGCTATCATCAATGCAGGTTCTATTCAGAACAAAGGTTTTGAATTCCAGCTTACTTCAAAAAATATAGTTAACCGTGATTTTACCTGGAGTACTGACTTTAATATCTATTTAAACCGCGGTAAAGTATTGGATGTAGTTGGCCAGACACTGTTTACAGGTAATGTTAACGTTGCAGGTAATACTTACCAGACAGCCTTGGTAAAGGCAGGTCTGCCACTGGGTTCTTTTTATGGCAAGTATGCCCTTGGGGTTGATCCGGCCACCGGAAACGAAAAGTATTTGCAAAATAAAGCAGGTGCTGATAGTTTGGGCGTGATAGGTAACGCAAATCCTAAGTATGCTTATGGTTTAACCAACTCATTCACCTATAAAAGATTCACGCTGAATATATTTTTACAGGGCGAGCAGGGTAACCAGATATTTAATGCAACCAGGATGCTGACTGAATCAATGACCATTGGTGAAAACCAGTCGGCTGCGGTTTTAAGAAGGTGGAAAAATCCGGGAGACATTACCGATATCCCTAAATCATCACCAAATGATCCCAGCAATTCCTATCCGTCAACAAGGTTTATCGAAAACGGATCGTACTTAAGGGTTAAATCGCTAACACTGGGTTACTCGTTGCCTGAGTCGGTACTGAATAAGTTAAAAATAAGCCGTTTTATGCTTTACATCACAGCTGAAAACTTATTTACGTTTACCAAATACTCAGGATTCGACCCGGAAACAAGTATGTTTAACAGTTCGTCAAATTCAGATACTGCCAGTAAAAACACAGCCCCCGGGGTTGATTATGGCAACTATCCGCAATCAAGGGACTTTATTTTAGGTGTTAACGTAACTTTTTAACCTTAACTTATTAATGTAAGATCATGAAAAAGAAAACGATATTTTTAATAACGCTCCTTTTTGCAGTAGCAATGGGATCGTGCCGGAAATTTTTAGATACCACCCCACAAACAAGTCTTACCACGGGGAACGCCTACAACTCGGCGCAGGATATTGAAAATGCAATAGCCGGTTGTTACCAGATATTTATGGGCAGCGATTATTACCAGTGGGAAAATGTAATGCTGAGCGATAACAGATCCGATAACGCCTATCCCGGCGGTGGCGGCGAAGCTACCTTTGTTGAGGAGGATCAGTTTACGATGCCGGCAAGTAATAGTCACATGTATGCCCTTTGGTCGCAGTTATACCAGGGTATAGCACATTGCAACCTTTTAATGGCCAATATTAACGGAGCAAGTGGCTTAGCAGCCGACCGCAAAGCGCAGATCATTGGCGAAGCCAGCTTTTTAAGGGCATTCCATTATTACCAGCTGGTAAAAACATGGGGTGGTGTGCCTATCGAGCTGGAGTCAAACACGGCAGACCCTAAAGTTACCCGTAAACCTCGTTCAACTGAAACACAGGTGTATGACCAGATCAACGCCGACCTGCAGGTGGCCGTTGCCAATTTGCCCGACAGCTATGGAAGCGACGCTTCAGTAAACAAGGTACGTGCTACAAAAGGCGCAGCATATGCATTGCTGGCAAAAATTTGGGCACAACGTAGCGACAGGGATTACAACAAAGTGCTTACCTATTGTAAAGATGTGGTAAACAGCCCAGCAGGTTATTCGCTGGTTTCAAGTTACAGCAGCCTATTTGATGGCAGCCACTATTTCAATTCAGAATCTATTTTGGAGATCCCGTTCACAGCGGGCGGTCCCAATGCAAGCTGGGGTGTCGAACTGTTTTTAGCCCCCGAAGATGGCTGGCAAAAATACGGCGTTCCGGCGCATGACCTGGTAAACGCATTTGTTGCCGAAGGTGACACAGTTAGAGAAAACGCCAGCGTTTTATTTGTTACCAAAGATGTTAACGGTAACCCTATAGCCTGGGCTGATGAAAACTGGAACCCTTGCCAGGACCCAACCAAACCAACCCCGTTTGCTTACAAACAAAAGCATCCGAATGGTTGGTCAAGCGGTGACCACTTTTACCTGCTGCGTTTGGATGATATCATCCTGCTGCAGGCTGAAGCCGATAACCAACTGGGTAATACCGCAGAGGCCATATCGCTGTTAAATAAAATCAGGAACCGCGTGGGCTTACCTAATACGACCGCCAGTACACAAGGAGCCCTTACTACAGCTATACTAAATGAGAGAAGGCTGGAACTGGCTTTTGAAGCGCAGCGCTGGGATGACTTAACCCGCCTGGGTGTGGCCACCACTGTGATGGCTAACTTAAAAGAGTATAAATACACCTGTAACAACGGTGTGCCAAGTGCTCCGATCCCAATTGTTTACACTTGTGATAAAAACCACTGGTTAATGCCGCTACCGCTTACAGAGATCAACAATAACCCCAATTTAGTGCAAAACCCTGGTTATTAATATGAAGCACGCTAATAATAACAGGATGGCCTATATAATAAATGTAGTTGTTACCATGTTTTTGGTACTGTTATTTTCGTGCGGTAAAAATAATTTAGGGAACAATTCAAATGGTTCCACCCCTGTTACAGTACAAAAACCACCTGTCCTAAAGGGCAGGCTGGTTTTTCATAGTTATTCGTGCTATAGCTGTAACGATTCAAAGCTGTTTATGTTAGATTTTTCAACCGGAGTTTTAACGCAAATAAATACCGGCTGGAATATCGACGATTGCATGAATGCTGATTTTAGCCCCGATGGGAAGTATATTGTTTTTATGGGGACCGATAAAGTAACAGGTAACTGGGATGTGTATTTGTGGCTGGTAAATTCGGCCGCACAACCGGTGAACCTTACGGCTGCTTTGGGCGCTTCGTCGCGGGACGAGGACCCAAAGTTTTCAAACAGCGGCACCCGCATTGTATTTAAGCACAACGGGCACCTGGCCGAAATGGATTTGAGCGGAAATATTACCCGCACCATTACCGGCGGCAGCGGCGAAGAATCAATGCCGTATTATATTTATAACGACAGTAAGATATTATATGCGGAAGGCGGAGGAGCAGGTTCGGATATTTATATGGTAGATAAAAGCGGCGTCAGTACCAAAACCGAAGCATCGTTACCAAACATACAGGAGTACTACCCGATAGGCAAGGATAGTGTATCATTTTTATATACCGGCGGCTTAAGTGCAACCAGCGCAAACGACCAGATCTTCAGGGGATTTTATGATAAAAGTAAAATAGCCCAGTATTTGCCGTTTAATGAGCCTTCGGCCAATTATTCCGATCCTTATCCATGTAATGACGAATATGTTTTCCTGTCGAGTACCCGCACCGGCACCAAAGGCGGTTACGATTTGTATTTAGCCGATATTAAAACCGGCAATATATGGTCGTTAAACGTTTACAATTTGAATGTTAATTCGGCCAATGAGGAGTTGGGTTCATGTTATAACCCCAATTAAAAGCTAGATACAATCAACACAAATGAAATTTTAATTGCCGGCAATACAACCGGCAATGCTGAATAAAGAACTTGGGTGATCAGAAAACTTGGGGCCTGAGATTTAGTTGTATTACATCGTTTAGCCATGATGTTGAGTGCGTTCCGGTGTGAGATCCGGAGCGCATTTTTTATTTACCTTATATTGTAATCAATCGCTCTTCAATCACTCGTCCGGCCCTAATAATATATTTGAAAATAAACGGACAACGCGAGTCCATAAAAAAAGCCCCGGTGCACTACTCCCGGGGCTAACTAAAATTAAACTATAAAACTGAACACAAAACGCCTTTTTTAGGTGAAAGCTAAAAGGTAAAAGCACAAAGCTTTTCCTGCACACTCTTCAAGACCGCCTTCCAGCTTTAATTATTATAAAAATCCTCACTATTCTTAAGCTTTTAGCTTTAGTCTTTCTGCTTTAAGCTTAAGAACATCCCATCGAGTTACCGCAGTTTAAGCACTTGTAACAGGTGCCTGAGCGCACGGTGGTATGTCCGCAGGTGTTGCATGCCGGGGCATCGCTTTGTACACCCATGGTAATATCAACACTGTATTGTTTTTTTATGCTGATCTTTTGTTCCATCGCAGCAGGTTTCTCTGCCGGATGATAAACATTCGTTTCATCAGTATTCACATCCTCGTCTATCATTTGCGGGTTGCCGGTAATACCGTTTTGCTCGGTAATTACATGCACCAGGTCGGTACGGTCCTGGTATTCGTAACCCAGCATCCTGAAGATATAATCGATAATACTGGTGGCGCTTTTAATATTGGCATGGCCAACCACCATACCGGCCGGTTCAAAACGGGTAAAGGTAAATTTCTCTACATATTCTTCCAGCGGTACGCCATACTGCAGGCCAACCGAAACGGCAATGGCAAAACAGTTCATCAGCGAACGGAACGTTGCACCCTCTTTGTGCATATCTACAAAAATCTCACCTAAAGTACCATCTTCATATTCGCCGGTGCGTACATAAACGGTTTGCCCGTCTATAATAGCTTTTTGGGTATAGCCGCGGCGTTTAAATGGCAGCACCTTCTTTTGAACTACACGGCTCAGCTGGCGCATAAAGGCGGTATCTTTCGATTTTTCCATAATCGCCATAGCTGCTTCCAGTACCTGGTCGGGGGTAAGGTCGCTTAGCTTAACGTTAGCTGCTTTGCCTAATACCTCTTCAACTGTTTCCAGCTTGTCTTCCGAAACCTCTTCTTTATCTTCTTTTACATCCGACTTGGTCGACAATGGCTGCGACAGTTTACAACCATCACGGTAAAGCGCGTTGGCTTTTAAGCCTAAGCGCCATGACAGTTCGTAACAATCCTTGATCTCATCAACCTTAGCCTCATTTGGCAGGTTAATGGTTTTGGAGATAGCGCCTGACAGGAAGGGCTGTGCCGCCGCCATCATTTTAATGTGTCCATGCGAATGGATGTAACGCTCGCCTTTGGCGCCGCATTTATTGGCGCAATCAAATATCGGGTAGTGTTCTCTTTTCAGGTATGGGGCGCCTTCAATAGTCATGGTGCCGCAGATGTATTCATTTGCTTCCGCTATCTGTTTGTTGCTGAAGCCCAGGCCACGTAACACATTAAAATCAGGCGCGTTGTATTGTTCAGCAGTAAAGCCCAGGCGTTTCAAACATTCTTCACCCATCGACCAGATGTTAAAAGCAAAACTGATCTCGAAAGCGGATACAATACCTTTATCCAGTTTCTCCAGCTCATCGTCACTTAAGCCTTTTGATTTAAGGCTGTCGAAATTGATATGCGGTGCACCTTTTAGTGTAGCAGCGCCTTTGGCGTAGTTGATGATGGTGGTTACTTCATGTTCGGCATAACCCAAATTGCTCAATGCTTCGGGTACTGCCTGGTTAATGATCTTAAAATAACCGCCGCCGGATAGTTTTTTAAATTTAACCAACGCGAAATCGGGTTCGATTCCGGTAGTATCGCAATCCATTACCAAACCGATGGTGCCTGTTGGGGCAATAACGGTGGTTTGGGCGTTGCGATAGCCGTATTTTTCGCCCATTTCAACCGCCTTATCCCATGAGTTGCAGGCAGCTGAAAGTAAATAATCAGGACATTGGATCTGATCGATGCCCGGAGGGTGGATTTCCAGCCCATCGAAATTATCAGTAGAGTTATAGGCTGCGTATCGGTGGTTGCGCATTACACGCAGCATGTGCTGTTTATTATCTTCATAACGGCTAAACGGACCGAGCTCCCTTGCCATTTCGGCAGAGGTGGCATAGGCGGTGCCGGTCATGATAGCGGTAATAGCCGCGGCAATTGCACGGGCCTTTTTGCTATCATAAGGGATGCCATTCACCATTAAGGCTGAACCAAGGTTGGCATAGCCTAAACCAAGGGTGCGGTAATCGTAGGATAACTGTGCCACTTCTTTCGAAGGGAACTGTGCCATCAGTACCGAGATCTCCAAAACAATAGTCCAGATACGGCAGGTATGCTCAAAGCCTTTTACATCGAACACGCGGGTTTCTTTATCGAAGAAATGCGCCAGGTTGATAGAAGCCAGGTTACATGCCGTGTTGTCTAAAAACATGTACTCCGAACATGGGTTGGAGGCATTGATTCGGCCGCCTTCGGGGCAGGTATGCCACTCGTTAATGGTGCTGTCAAACTGTACACCGGGATCGGCGCAGGCCCAGGCTGCAAAAGCGATATCATCCCAAAGCTTTTGTGCGGGTATGGACTTAACAGGCTTACCGGTCATGCGGCTGGTTAAATCCCAGTTAGTTCCGTTTTTTAATGCTTTAAAAAAATTATTGGGGATGCGAACCGAGTTGTTTGAATTTTGACCGGATACCGTGCGGTAAGCCTCGCCTTCATAATCTGAAGAATAGCCCGCTGCAATTAATGCCGCCACTTTTTTCTCTTCTTCTACCTTCCAGTTTACAAAGCTTTCAATTTCGGGGTGGTCCAAATCAAGACAAACCATTTTGGCTGCCCTGCGGGTAGTTCCGCCAGATTTAATGGCACCTGCTGCCCGGTCCCCTATTTTCAGGAACGACATTAAGCCGGACGAATAACCACCGCCCGATAGCTTTTCACTTTCGCCGCGAATTTTGGAGAAGTTGGTGCCTACGCCAGAGCCATATTTAAAGATCCGCGCTTCGCGAACCCAAAGGTCCATCACGCCGCCTTCGTTTACCAGGTCGTCCTCAACGGAGAGGATAAAACAGGCATGCGGCTGCGGACGCTCATATGCGGATGTGGATTTACTTAATTTTTTGGTAGTTGGGTCAACAAAATAATGGCCCTGCGGTTTCCCGCTGATATTATAGGAGCTGTAAAGCCCGGTATTGAACCATTGCGGCGAGTTTGGCGCAGCCAGCTGCCCGGTAATGGTATAAACAATTTCATCATAAAAAACATCGGCATCTTTTTCCGAAGCAAAATAGCCGTAACGCATCCCCCAGTCTTTCCAGCAATGGGCCATGCGGTGGGCAACCTGTTTAATGCTTTTTTCGGATCCGGTTGAACCGTCAGCCAAAGGGACACCGGCTTTACGGAAATACTTCTGGGCGAGGATATCTGTCGCCACTTGCGACCACGAAGTCGGAACTTCCACATCATTCATTTCAAATACGGCATCACCCGAAGGGTTCCGGATCACGGAGGCGCGCATCTCATATTTAAATTGATCGAAAACGTTGATACTTTCCCTGGTAAAATGCCTGTTTACCTTCAAGCCGCCTGTGTTCTCAGCATGTGTATTTTTGTAGAGTTCGCCTCCCATATCCGTAGAAATTAAATGATCAGAAAATAATTTAAAAAAAACTAAAGAGCGTTTTACTCAAATCTATCAGTCATAAAAGTCCCCTGCAATTTGTAGTTTTCCACACCCTGTTGGGAAGTGCCATATCCTTAGTTCCAAAAAGGCAAAACATGTAGTTTACAATGATTTAACGTTGTGGAAAGATAGCGTTTGGGGTTGATTTATGCGTTAACGGGTGAAATTGAACAATTTAGGGATGGGAATTTTTAAACCCAAAAAAAAGTTTTTACCGTCTTTACAATTCACTCCGCATAGGTGCTGAAGCCTGCGCTCCCATCCTTGTTACCGAAATCGCCGCAGCTTTGCAGGCAAATGCGACCGCTGCTTCCGCGTCCATGTTTTCCGTAAGCGCCACCGCCAATGCACCGTTAAAAACATCCCCGGCCGCGGTACTGTCAACGGCCGTTACCAATGGCGAGGGGATGATCTTATTTAACAAATCATCGTGATGATAGGCCCCTTTAGAACCTAAGGTAATGATCACATTTTTTACACCTTTATTCATTAATATAGCTGCCGCGGCTGCTGCGCTTTGCCCGTCAGTAACTTTTACCCCGGTTAGCAGTTCAGCTTCGGTTTCATTTGGAGTAATAGTGTGAACAAATTGAAAAATTGCATCATCCAAAACACAGGCGGGAGCAGGATTTAAAATAACCTTCGCACCTTTTTGGTGGCATTTTTCGATAGCATAAGCTACCGTTTGGAGAGGAATCTCCATCTGGATCAAAACAATATCGCCGGGTTCTATTTTTTCGATTACTTTTTCAAGATCGGCTGCCTGGAGGTTACCGTTCGAACCTGGCGCTACGGCGATGCTGTTTTCACCTTTGGCATCTACCAAAATGAGCGCTACGCCGGAAGGATGAACAGGATCGGCGCTGATAAAATCAGTATTGATACCCACATCCTTAAAACCCTGCACGGCCTGCCTGCCGAAAATATCGTCGCCAACCTTGCAGGCAAAAGTAACGTTGCCGCCCAATTTAGCCGCAGCAACGGCCTGGTTGGCGCCTTTGCCGCCGGCGGTCATTAAAAACTCGCCGCCAAGGATAGTTTCCCCTGGTGCAGGTAATTTCTCCGACCGGATAACCATATCCGTATTGGAGCTTCCGATAACAAATATTGATGACACTGAATTGGGTGTTTTATTGGTACAGCAAGATAGGGATATTTAATTGAAACCCAATCGGATTTATAAAAGATGCACCTTACTCACTCTCAAATTCACATTCACAAAACTGCAGTATTAAAGGTTAAACGCCCGTTATTAATTTATTGCTATATTTATGATTGATTCTGATCCTTGAAATTTCAAACAAACCTATTCGCTTTGAAGCCTTTACTAATTTTATCCTTTTTTATTATAACATGGAATTGTTCATTTAGCCAAAACAATGATCGCGATAGTATTTCACGTGTGATTGCGAAACGCATTGTCAAAGAGAAAGGCATAAAACTGTCGCCTGAATTTAAAGGAAGTGCATTGGACAAAATCAGAATTGGTTTGCTTAATGGTGATAAAACAGATCTGTTAAAAATAGCCCCATATTTAGACAGCACAAGAAAGCTCACCGAATATTTGGGATACCATATACTGGAAACGGAAGAGCGGCAGATCGCTCAAAGGCTGATAATTGAAAATTGCATTTTTTTGAATACCGAAATAGTGATCGACAATAAAATTACCGCGAAATCCTTTTTTACTTTCTATAAACAAAATGAAAAGCGAATCGGCTTTTCTGTAGATGCGGGTGCGTTTCTGATAGCGCCACTTAAAGACAGAAGTGTAAACTTTGAAATTCAAGAGCTATCAGAAACTGACAAAAACAATTTAAAGGAGAATGAAAATGTCCTGTTAAATCTGCCATGGGTAAAAAAGAACCACATTGAGCAATTGATCAACAGCAAAAACCCCTATGCTCTATTTAAAATTGCCGCTGAGTTGTTTAAGGGCAGAAATCGTTTTGATAATTATCAGTCTGATGCAAAGAATTATATCGACCTGCTTGATCTTTTAACGGGAACCGAAACCGGCGTTAAGAATGAACATCAAAAAATTACCTTGCATATTGATAAAGATTACGACCCGGCATCCAGGCTTAATTTACTGATCTATTTTGCAAAAAACTATCCTTTTTATAAATGGAATGAAACAACGGGTAGATTTGAAAACGACAACATCAAGGTTGAACCAATCGAGCAGGAACGTGTTTATTTTCAACTATTAAGTTCAAAAGTTGACTCTGTTGCATTAAATGCATTTTTAAAACTGACAACAGGAGATGTTTTAAGGGTGCAAAGACTAGCAGATGAGTACGAAAATGCTGACATGGATCACAATTACGTTTTGCCCATCTTTCCTTTTCGTTTTCTGAAGCAGATGGTTGCCTTAACTGATTATTGCAAAAGCAATCATATTGATTTTAAAGGCGGTCCCGATGTGTTGGACAATTGCGATAGACTGAATAGCAAACTATCCTTTCCTCAACGTTATCAACTCGAAAATAAACTGATCAATACATTGTCATTAAATAATATCACCGCATATGAATACTGGTTTTTGGTTTATGAACAATCGAACGACCTTTCTTATTCCGCAGGCAGGATACTTGACGCCTTCTATTCAAAAAATTGGAGCAAAATCGTCAACGATAAAAAGCAATCAGATCTCTATCTCAAAAAATCAATCCTGTTTGAAAGGCTAGGAATAATTGGGATATGCAATAATTATCTCAATAAGTTTATTAATGCTGATTCGGCAACGTTAAACATGCTTAAGCAAAATGTTTCTTCAGATCAGGATATTAACTTTCAAATGGCAAAAGCTATCAAATTAGGCGAACGAATACAGCCGTTTAAAATTGCTTCAAAAAAATATAACGGGGGTAACTATGATACCATTGTTAATGA
Source organism: uncultured Mucilaginibacter sp. (assembly GCF_903913935.1). Taxonomy (GTDB): domain Bacteria; phylum Bacteroidota; class Bacteroidia; order Sphingobacteriales; family Sphingobacteriaceae; genus Mucilaginibacter. The sequence goes on along the minus strand of NZ_CAIWNH010000306.1, from coordinate 11,167 downwards.
TTTTGAAAAGAAGCTGCCGGAATTGATGCATCTGAAGATAGATTCCTCGGATCGGGATGAAAAGGTTTCAACATTGCTTTCACAAATTAATTACAACCAGGTAGGAGTTGCCTTAAAGCTTATTGAAAATTATTCCTTTAAGTGGAATGATAGTAAGTACACATTTATGGACCGGGATTTTGGATTTTTCAATTGCGATTTTAACGACCCGGTTATAAGAGGCGATTTTTTGGACTACTACAATAAGCATACTGAAGCCGAAGTATACGCTCATTATCTGGATAAGGCGAAAATAGTCTATAAAAATGCATACCAATCCTTAAACTACGATAAGATTTATGAGATGTTAAAGTTTGATACAGCTAATGCTTTTGTTGGTGGAGGCGGAGCAACCCGCGATAACGAGGTTTATTTGCTGATTAAATTACTTGAGTTAAATTTTAAAACCACCCTTGGTTTTCCGTGTAAACTTTGTAATTCTGCTAATATGAATGGCTGCGATTCTTTAGACCGAGCAAAAGAGTGGAGGAATTACTTAAAGGAAAATAAGTTGTTAAAATTAAGCCATAAGGAGCCTATGTCTTTCAATTACCAGGACAATTAGAATTTCCCTTTTTGTTGATAACCTCCTCTTGAATATTCCCCCAATTCTGCTCAACTTCGCCGTTCATTATTTTTTGGGATTGCACCGATTTGAAAAGGATGACACCGATTTAAATCGGGAAATCAAAACAATAATGGATATAGTCAAATAGTCATAATCGGTGTAATAAAAAAAAATCGGTGAAATCATTATATAATAAAATAGCTTCCGAGCTTTCCATAGCCAAAAAGCAGGTAAGTGCAACGGTTGACCTGTTGGATGAAGGCGCTACTGTCCCCTTTATCTCACGTTACCGCAAAGAGCTGACCGGCACGCTGGACGAGGTGCAGGTAACCGCCATCCGCGACCGCATCCAACAACTGCGCGACCTGGATAAACGCCGCGAAGCTATCCTGAAATCACTTACCGAAATGGGGAAATTGACCCCCGAACTGGAAAAACAGATCAATGCAGCGGAAACTATGGTGGCCCTGGAAGATATCTACCTGCCCTATCGCCCTAAAAGGAAAACCCGCGCTACGGCAGCCCGCGAAAAAGGCCTGCAGCCCCTGGCTGATCTGCTGATGGAGCAAAAACGGATTGACGTGGAAGCCGAAGCCGCCAAATATATTGATGAAGAAAAAGGCGTGAAAAGCCAGGAAGAAGCCTTAGCCGGCGCCCGGGATATCCTCGCCGAGTTCATCAGCGAGAATGCTGAAGTGCGTACCCAGATGCGGAGCCTTTTTATCGAAAAAGGGGTATTCCAATCAAAAGTGGTAGAAGGCAAGGAAGTGGCAGGGATAAAGTATAAAGATTATTTCGATTGGACAGAGCCTGTAAAAACTGTTCCCTCGCATCGTATTTTGGCTATGCGCCGCGGCGAAAAAGAAGAAATATTATGGCTTGACCTAAAACCGGAGGAAGACGAAGCCATAGATCTGCTCGAAAAAGCATTTTTAACCGGCAATAATACCAGTGCCGACCAGGTAAAACAAGCTATTGCTGATGGATATAAACGTTTGCTGAAACCATCTATGGAAACTGAGGTGCGCTTGTTTACCAAAAAGAAGGCAGATGAAGAGGCGAGCAGGGTATTTGCTGAAAATGCACGCCAGCTTTTATTGGGCGCACCGCTTGGTCAGAAACGTACTATGGCGATTGACCCGGGTTTCCGTACGGGCTGCAAGGTGGTTTGTTTGGATGAACAAGGGAAACTGCTTGAATATACGGCCATTTTCCCGCACACCGGCCCCGGACAGGCGCGCGAGGCGGAAAAAACCACGAAACATTTGTTTGAAAAATATAATATAGAGGCCATCGCCATAGGTAATGGTACTGCAGGACGAGAAACAGAAGTTTTTATCCGCAACCTTAACCTGCCCCACGCAGCCATTGTAATGGTGAATGAAAGCGGCGCTTCTATTTATTCAGCATCAGATGTGGCGAGGGAAGAATTCCCGGAACAGGATATTACGGTAAGAGGCGCTGTGTCTATTGGCCGCAGGCTGATGGACCCGCTGGCAGAACTGGTAAAGATCGACCCGAAATCAATCGGTGTTGGCCAGTACCAGCACGATGTGGATCAAACCAAACTGCAAACTTCACTGGATGATACTGTGATGAGCTGTGTAAACGCAGTTGGGGTGGAATTAAACACGGCTTCAAAACAAATTTTAGCCTATGTATCCGGCCTTGGCCCGCAACTGGCACAAAATATTGTGGAATACCGCAACCAGAATGGCGCCTTTAAACGCCGCGACCAGCTGAAGAAAGTTCCGCGTTTGGGCGATAAAGCTTTTGAACAGGCAGCGGGTTTCCTGCGGATCCATCACGCGGAAAACCCTTTGGATACCAGTGCCGTACACCCGGAAAGATATGCACTGGTGGAACAAATGGCCAAAGACCTGAAATGTTCTGTAAAAGAATTAATGGGTGATGATAAGCTGCGCAAAAGCATACCGTTATTAAAATATACGTCTGAAACCGTGGGCTTGCCGACGTTGAATGATATAATTGCCGAACTGGCCAAACCCGGCCGCGACCCGCGCGAACAATTTGAAGCGTTCAGCTTTACGGAAGGGGTGAAGTCCATCAACGATTTAAAAATAGGAATGAAGCTGCCGGGCATCGTCACCAACATCACCAATTTTGGCGCATTTGTAGATATCGGCGTTCACCAGGACGGGCTGGTGCATTTAAGCCAGATCACTAACCGGTTTATTAAGGATGCCAACGAAATATTAAAGGTTGCCCAAAAGGTTGAAGTTACCGTAACTGACGTGGATATTAACCGCAAGCGTATTGCACTATCCATGAAAGAGAATGAACCAAAACCTGCTGAAAGGGAAAGAAGGGAGCCTGTTAGTTCACAACGGCCGGCGCAAAAACCGGTATTTAATAAAAAACCAGCGCCGCAGCCGGAGAGTGACCTGCAAATAAAACTGGCTGCTTTGAAAGATAAATTCAGGTAAAACTACAAAGACTTACGAAGTTTTTAAAACTTCGTAAGTCTCAAAATATAGGTTAGTTTTTACTCCAAAGTGATCTGCCTGCGGATACTTTCTTCCAGTGAAATGAAAGTTTCGGTCCGCTGGATGCCTTTAACACCCTGGATCTGTTCGTTTAAAACTTCACGTAAATGAGTGGTGTCATGGCACACAATTTTGGCAAAAATGCTGTAGCTACCGGTGGTGTAATGGAGTTCGACGATCTCTTTTACAGTCTTCAACTGCTTTACGGCATCGTTATATTGCGAGCCTTTTTCCAGGAAAATGCCCAGGAAAGCAGTGATATCATACCCTAATTTTTGGGGATCCACCTCCAAACTGGCACCCTTTATCACACCCATTTCTTCCAACTTTTTCATCCTCACGTGTATAGTTCCGCCGGAAACGATCAACTCTTTAGCAATCTCAGTGTATGGAGTGGTCGCATTTTTCATTAATATTGATAAAATCTGTATGTCGAGATTATCAATTTCTAAATTTTGAGCTTTTCTGTGGGACATAAATTCGGAAAATTTTATTTATATACAAGAATAATTAAAATCTGATAAAAATACAAATATTCTATTGAAATATTTGCAACAAATAGATAGTCCTGTTAGATTTGTATCAAGCCAATGACAAAAGCCGATCGTTCTTTTTAATAATACATAATGTTGGGTGGTGAAATTTTAGGCAGACACACCTCCTTGTCCCGGTGGCGGAGAATATGGAAAACCCGAAGCGGGCTAACCACTCTGTGAAGGTTCGAATCCTTCCCCAACAGCTTTTTCTAAGTCTTGAGTCGAAAGTCTCAAGTCTTGAGTCAAAAACAAGAGAAGTAAAGTTGATGACTCGAAATAAAAATACTGTTTTAAGAAGTTAGTCAAGAGCATAAGTTAAATACGACTAAAGACTCAGGACTTCCGACTTAAGACTTTTTATCCTGTAGGATGGTGAAATTTTAGGCAGACACACCTCCTTGTCCCGGTGGCGAAGATCATGGGAAACTCTTAGCAATAAGAATAACCACTTCTTGAAGGTTCGACCCCTTCTCCTACAGCTCTTCTCATAATTTAGGTTTATAATTGGTTAGCAAAGGCCCCTGCCCATCAGGGGCTTTGCTTATATACAGGGTTTTTATTTGTTAATTTGACAAATAAAAAATAGATCAGGGAACCAAGTTGAAAAGTTGAGGAATAGAATTATAACATTTAAAGAAGGTGTAATCTCTGTTTTACCTTAATTATTCGCGATACACTTTTCTTGTAACAATCCCATCACAAAAACTCCCATCACAAACCAAGCCGCCAATATTTGTATATTAGTGGAACTATTAACTGACCATGAAGAAATTTTTACTTTTTTGTGGGGTCATGCTTGTGGCCCGGCTGTGTTTTGCGCAGGAAACATTTCCTGTTAATGGCCCCTGGGACGTCCGCCCCGGCCAGTATGCCTTTATCAATGCAAATATTGTCGCCAGTGCCGATCAGCCGGTTGTCAATGGCACTTTGCTAGTGAAAGACCGCGTGATTGAAGGCCTCGGCGCAGGCCTGGCGGTACCCAAAGGCTACGTGGTGATCGACCTGAAAGGTAAATACATTTACCCCGGCTTGATTGATGCCTATACCACTTACGGCATACCCGAAGCCCCGCGCACAGCTTTTCCGCAAGGCGGCGGATTTGGCCGCTTGCCGGTTTATACCTCTGCCAAAGCAGGTGCCTATAACTGGAACGAAGCGATTAAACCGGAAATGAATGCCAAATCCATTTTTCATGCCGATGTTTCTAAGGCGGAAGAATTTCGCAAAAATGGCTTTACCACGGTACAAACATTGATACATGACGGGATATCGCGCGGCACTTCAGCTGCGGTTACTTTAGGCGATGAACGGGATAACGAACTGGTGCTGAACGACGAGGCTGCGGCGCAATATTCATTCAGCAAAGGTACTGCGGCAACAAATTACCCGTCTTCGCTGATGGGCGCCATCGCATTGCTCCGCCAGACGTATTATGATGCCGCCTGGTACAAAAACCAAAAAGAAGAATACAACATCTCGCTTGACGAATTTAACAAGGCACAAACTATCCCCCAGGTATTTGAAGTTTCTGACGCGTTAATGGTGCTTCGCGCCAATAAAATAGCCAAAGAGTTCGGTAAGCAATATATTTATAAAACCGACGGCAAAGAATACCGCCGCCTGGATGCCATGAAGGCTACCGGCAGCAGTTTCATCATCCCGCTCACTTTTCCCGAGCCTTATGATGTGGAAGATCCGCTGGAGGCCCGCAATATCAGCTATACGCAGTTAAAGGATTGGGAGCTCTCGCCAACCAACCCTGTTGCTTTGGAAAAAGCAGGTATCAATTTCGCTATCACATCTTTCGGTTTAGATAAATCCACTGATTTTTGGAACAACCTGCACACTGCCCTGGATTACGGACTAAGCGAAAAACAGGCTTTAAAAGCATTAACCATTACCCCTGCCGAAATGCTGGGTATCGCTGATAAAACAGGCAGCCTGGCCAAAGGAAAAATCGCGAGTTTTATTATCACCTCCGACGACCTGTTTAAAAAAGACAATATCATTTATGAAAACTGGGTTGAAGGGCGTCAATATGTAGTTACCCGTATGGATGTAACCGACCTGCGCGGCAATTATATGGTAGCGAGCGATGCCCTGCAGGGTTTAACCCTAAAGATCGGCGGTACGCCGGGCAGCTATGATGTAAATGTAGAACGGAGCGCAGACAGCGTACAGGCAAAAGGCACCATTACCCGAAGTGGCGATATGGTAAGCATCTATTTCGACCTGAAAAATAAACCTTCGGGCAATATCAGGCTAAATGGTTATATCACCAGCATGAACCCGCTTGCATTTAGCGGCAACGGCATTTTGCCTGATGGTACCGATTTTAAATGGATGACCACCTATACGGGCCCTGCCAAAGGCGGAGACAGCAAAAAAGACCAGGCGAAGCCGGATACAACCGCAGGCCCGGTAGTCTACCCATTTGTTGCCTACGGTGCTCCTAAATTGCCAAAGGCTGAAACGGTGCTTTTTAAAAACGCCACCGTTTGGACAAACGAAAGCGAAGGCATTTTGCAAAACACTGATGTGCTGATCGCCAACGGAAAAATAAAAACCATCGGCAAAAACCTTTCTGACGCCGGCGCAAAAGTGATCGATGCAACAGGGAAACACCTTTCGGCTGGCATTGTGGATGAACACTCTCATATCGCTATCACCAACGGCATCAACGAGGGCACCCAGGCGGTAACGTCGGAAGTAAGGATAGGCGATGTGCTTAATCCGGAAGATATCAGCATTTACCGGCAACTGGCTGGTGGGGTTACCACCTCGCAAATATTGCACGGCTCGGCAAATCCTATCGGCGGGCAAAACCAGGTGATCAAACACCGATGGGGCGTGCTGCCTGAGGAGTTGAAATATGAAAACGCCCCGGAGTTTATCAAATTCGCTTTAGGCGAAAATGTTAAAGGAAGCAATAACGGTTACGTGCCGGGCGCCACGCTGCGCTACCCGCAAAGCCGCATGGGAGTTGAACAGGTTTATGTAGACGAGTTTACCCGGGCCAAAGAATACAAAGCCGCACGCGCCGCCAAAGGCAGTACCGTGCGCCGCGACCTGGAGCTGGATGCCATTGCGGAGATCCTTGACGGGAAGCGATATATTACCTGCCACTCCTATGTACAATCTGAAATTAATATGCTGATGCATGTGGCCGATTCTATGGGCTTTAAGATCAACACCTTTACCCACATACTGGAAGGCTATAAAATGGCTGATAAAATGAAGGCCCACGGCATCAATGGTTCCACCTTCTCAGACTGGTGGGCTTATAAAATGGAAGTTGCCGAAGCCATTCCCTATAACGGCGCTATCATGCACAATGAAGGTGTAAACGTGGCCTTTAACTCCGACGATGATGAAATGGGCCGCCGCCTTAACCAGGAAGCCGGCAAAGCAGTAACCTATGGTAAAGTAAGCGAAGAAGAAGCGTTGAAATTTGTAACCCTTAACCCGGCAAAAATGCTGCATATCGATAAATGGGTGGGCAGTATTAAAGCCGGCAAAGATGCCGATTTGGTGCTTTGGTCCGCTGATCCATTATCTATTTATGCAGTGGTTCAAAAAACGTATGTAGATGGGCTCCCTTACTGGGATCTGGAAAAAGACGCCGCCAACCAAAAAGCCCTTAAAGCCGATGAAGCACGCATCATACAGAAAATGATTGCTGCTAAAAACAAAGGCGCAGTAACGCAAAAAGCGCCGGGCCGCAGGCCAAGGAGCGAAGAGGAGGAAGACTAGCCCCCCGGGCCCCCTAAAGGGGGAGTATAAAAACGAGCGAAAAGCTTTAAACGTGATATAATTTTTAATGAAAGATAATTTTAAACGATAAAAAATAATGCCTCCCCCTTTAGGGGGTCGGGGGGCTGGTGGACTTTTTATGAAAAACTTATTTACAATTTTAGGGGGATTATTGCTGAGCGTTTCCCTCGCTTTCGGGCAGGCTGGTATTTCGCCGGCCAGGCCGCAAACTAAACCGGTTATTATTACCGGGGCTGTTATCCATGTAGGCAATGGGCAGGTGATCAATAATGGCTATGTTGCATTTGATAAAGGAAAAATAACGGCTATTGGCGAAGGCGCTGCGCCAAATACCAACGGCGCCGACGTGATCGATGCCACAGGCAAACAAATTTACCCGGGTTTTATTTGCCCGATAACCAGCCTTGGCCTGGTGGAGATTGAAGAAGGCGCCCGCGGTACAGTAGATGAAGACGAAACCGGCGATATTAACCCGGATGCGCGCACTTTAGTCGCTTTTAATACCGATTCCAAAGTCATCCCTACCGTTCGTTCAAACGGGATCCTGTTGGCGCAGCCTACACCTACCGGTGGCATTATTTCGGGGGAGTCGTCAGTAGTACAGCTGGATGCCTGGAACTGGGAAGACGCAGCCTATAAAACAGATATCGGCATTCATTTAAACTGGCCGGTTGCAGTAGTAAATACCCGCCGCAGGGCGGCACCAACGCCGGGTACTCCGCAAGAATCACCGGGTGAAAGGACGCAAAAAGCAATTGATGCCATTGAAAAACTATTTGCGGAAGCAAAAGCCTATGCCGAAATTGGCAAGCCCGAAGTTACCAATGTACGCTTCGAGGCGATGAAAGGCCTGTTTAACGGCAGCAAGAAATTGTTTGTAAATGCCGATGGCGCCAAAGAGATCATGCAGGCAGTGGCATTCGCCAAAAAAATGGGTATGTCAGCCGTTATTGTTGGCGGAAGCGAATCGTATTTGGTAACTGAAGTACTGAAAAGTAATAACGTCCCGGTAATATTAAGGGAGACACAAAGGCTGCCCGACAGGGCCGAGGATGATGTTTACCTGCCCTACAAACTCCCCAAAATACTGCAGGATGCCAGCGTATTGTATGGCCTCACAGGGATAGGTTTCTGGCGGCAGCGCAACCTGCCGTTTGAGGCGGGGCAGTCGGTAGGTTATGGGTTAACAAAAGAGCAGGCTTTAAGCATGATCACCCAAAACAACGCCAAAATCTTAGGCATCGATAAAACCACCGGGACATTAGAAGTAGGTAAAGACGCTAACCTGTTCATCTCAAACGGCGATGCCCTTGATATGCTCACCCTCGACGTGATAAAGGAATTTATACAAGGCCGGGACATTAACCTGGACAACCTGCACAAACAGCTTTACAAAAAGTGGAGCGATAAATATGGATTAAAAACGGATTTGTAGGATTTATTTTAGGCGCCTTGCTTGTCATTTAGACCGCAGGGAGAAGTCTTCACCAACATGCTCCCCTGGGCATATTGCGCGATTAAGATTTCTCTGTTTAGAAAAGACAAAGTGTTTTAGGGTTGGTTGTGCTGGGTTTTATAGGTTACCCTTTTCACCAAACTGATGACCCAATGACGCTACTTCACCCTATCCCCAACCGGAGCCAGTTCTTTCAATTTATCCTCGGGCTTATCAAGGTAAAAATAGGCGGTGGCGCAGTAATCATCAACGCGGTAAAAGTTTACCCAGCCGGCGGGGAAACTGGCGTCGGTTAAGGGCATGGGTTTATCCAGCAGGCGGGTAAAGCCGTGTTCGGTGGCTACGGTGACTATTTTATTGGGGATGCCTTTGGCCTGTATAGCTTTTAGCTGCACATTGGTTCCCCCGCCAATTTCTTGGATGGTCGCTTTAAAGTTATCCTCAAAATAAACCGCATCCGGTATGTGGAAACGGTAAAAGGCATATTGCTTTTTGGCCGTATCGGCAATTAAACAGCCCTGGTACTGGTGCGTAAACTGGCCCTCGCCCCAACCGGTGCCTATGTAGTCTTCGGAGCCGGTGCCGTTAATGGTAGGGTATTTTCTATCATCATCAATATACATCTTCACTTCCCCTTCGCCCCACCAGGTTTCGCCATAGCCGGGGTTAACGTTAATGCCCACATTTACCCCCAAAAAACGGCCGCGACCTTTAACTTCGGGCAATAGCTCAAAGTCGTGGCCCACTTCGCTGTTGTTGTTTGAGCGGTTCCAGCAGGCGTGGAAATACAGCATATCCTCCTGCGCTTTATCCAGCAGGTTATAGTCGATATCAAAAAATAACAGGTCGAGGTTAGTGCTGCTTTCGTTGGTGAGCACCACTTTGGCAGCCGTTTTAAAAGGCATGGGGATATAACAGTTAAAGCTATGCCCCTCCGGATCGGTAAACAAGGCCGACTGGAACGCCACAGGCCTGCCCAGGCCAACGCAAAAGAAATCGCCGAACGGCACATCTACTGCAGGCTTATCTTCGCCATCCCAATACATGCGCAGGCGCAAAGAGCGCAGCATGGCCGGGCTGCGGTCGTTTATGGTAAACCACATGCGCTGGATCACCCCGGCAGAGCGTACGTTAAGCAGGGTTTTGCTTTCGCCCGCTTTTAACGATTCGAAGGCGTTGCCTTTACCGCCCTGGTTGGTTTTGCCGCCTTCGCCTTTTTCGCCTTTAATATTCTCAAAACTGCTCACCCGCGATTGTACGCCTTTGGGCATGGTGTAAAGTTCCTGGGCGGAGACGGTGGCTGTTATAAACAGCAACAGCGCCGGCAAAAATAAACAGCAATAGGTTTTCATAACTTGTGGTTTGCTGGATTAAATTGGTAACAAATAAAGATACACTTCTTGCTATCTTTATTAAATAAAAAATAGTACGACATTCCTTTTATCTTCCGGACACTAAAAGCCCGCGGGCAAACGCGATCCCTGATTTCTGATATTTGTTATAGGCCATTACAGCCCTTTCCCGTATGTTTTCATGCGATTCATTTACTATAATATATCCCGAAATGGCGTCATGGAGCGTGTAGGCTTCAGGGCACATTAACCCGGTAGTCCAAACTAAAGGATAGGCTTTGGCGCTATTTATAAATCCACCAAAATACGTCTTGCTTACACAAGCCAAAATAATGCAATCCCTTGATTTTCCATCAATATTTCCAAATGAATCTGGCAATCTAAAATCCATCAACCCATCATGCCCAATGTATGCAAGAAGACAGGCGTTTCCATCAAAACCTATTATGGAGTGGTTCACGTGCAATGTATCTTTCAGCTGTCCCGAACAACTGTTTAAAAAATCAATTGTGGTTTGTTTGATGTATTTACCGTCATAGGCATCGGCGATGAGATAATAATTGCTGAAATTATTTTTAAAAATCAGGCGTTCTAAAATAAGATTGCTGACTTTTTCTTTTTTGACGAGTTTCCACTCTTTGCTTTTTTTAAAATAGGTGCGCACACCGAAATCACCACCCCAATAAAGATTGTTGTCTGGGTCTTGCCCGTTTCCTATTTTCGGTGGCACAGGGACAATGCCCTGGTACTTATTGTCGCACAACGCTACGAAAATATGAATTGTTTTTATTGCCGCGTTTGAATATGAAATGAAGGTCAGAGGGTGTGTTTTTTTATTTTTAACTACTTCTTTTTTAGAGTTAAAACGGCACGATGATAATGCCAATAAAATCAACACAGTGCTACATATTATTTTATTGTATTTAAAAAAAGCT
>NZ_CAIWNH010000305.1 GCF_903913935.1 uncultured Mucilaginibacter sp. | reverse complement strand
TCGACGACGAAACAGTAAGCAATAATCAGGACAGAGATAAAGTACTTGCAACAGTGGCAAATACAATTGTTGAGTTCTGCCATCATTTTAACAATCCGTACATTTATGCAGAGGGTAGTACACCCGCCCGAACAAGATTATATCAAATGGGTATAGCGGGTTTGTGGGCTGAGATCAGCAAAGATTTTGAGGTGTTTGGATTACAAGGTACAGATTGGTATAAGTTTGAGCCCAACAGCATCAATTATGAGGCTTTTTTGCTTAAACGGAGGTAATTGTTTATATTTGAACATCAAACTAACAAATGATAATATGCCAGCGATAGTGAAAAATACTAACAAAGGTTTTGGACACGGAACCGTTAGCAGCGAAATTAAAAATCACGATAATGATCCTTTTGTTGTAAAAAAGGTGCAAAAAGCCAAAGAAACAATCCAAAGGGTAGGGTTTCCGGGAATGAAGAAAAAATAATTTTCATTAAAAATGATATACACAGGCCGGGACTATTCCCGGCTTTTTTTGTGCATTTACGCCCATGCAGGTGTTGTCACCAACATGTACCGATCTGCCCGAAGTAAGAGCGATCCATCACGCCAAAAATGTTTGGATAGCCCGGAACGGCCCCGACTTTTGACTATAGACTCCGGACTTAAGACTTTACCGATCTGCCGGAAGTAAGGGCGATCCATCACGCCAAAAATGTTTGAATAGCCTGGAACGGCCCCGACTTTTGACTATAGACTCCGGACTTAAGACTTTACCGGTCTGCCAGAAGTAAGGGCGATCCATCACGCCAAAAATGTTTGAACAGCCCGGAACGGCCCCGACTTTTGACTATAGACTCCGGACTTAAGACTTAGAAAATGGGCGTTGCCTGCGGCCCGTGCTATCCATTCATACGCCTGCAAGCATTAGGCGCGGCCTGCACTTTAGCCCCTGCCTGGCCGGTATCCATTGCTATCACTAACGCGGGTACACAGGTACGTATTTTCAAAATCGGCCCTTCTGAATTTGCCACTTATACTTTAATCCCGTAACTTTATAAAAACAACGGCAAATGTTAAACATCGATCGAATAACATCCAACCCCACCATCATGAACGGCAAAGCCTGTATCAGGGGAATGCGCATTACCGTTTCGCTGGTGCTTAATCTTGTTGCCAATGGCATGGGCAAAGCCGAAATCCTTAAGGAATACCCTGCCCTGCAGGCCGAGGATATCGACCAGTGCCTTAATTATGCAGCATATTTAGCAGAAGAAGAATTATATACTACTCAAAAAGTTTCCTGATTTGCGCTTTCTTTTAGATATGGGCATAGCACAAAGCGTTGCTTTATGGCTAAATAGCCAGGGGCACAATGCTGTGCACCTAAACGACGAAAACCTTTATCACCTGCCCGATACCCTTATTATTGAAAAAGCAATAGCCGAAAACCGAATAATTTTAACATCCGACATGGATTTTGGCCATTTACTCGCATTTAACCAGTCGCAGATGGTATCCGTTATCCAATTCCGAACCTCCGTATTTACCTTGGAAAACATTCGCACTAAGCTCGAACATCTTTTCGAAACATTTTCAAATCAATTGGAGGGCAACTTTATCATCACTATCGAGGATAGCAGGATCCGGCACCGCAAACTTCCTATTTAACGTAGCTATGGGAGTAAGTGTGTGTCAGTCGCTTCATTACTTGTCAGCGGCGCACGAGAAGCCCAACGCTGCGGGCCTTTACGCGGAATCTCGCGCGAAGAATTTATTCGTTTTTTAAATCATGAATGGTCTTTTCACCGGTTAACAGTTTGAAGAATGCGGACTCGCCGCCACTTCCAGGCTTAAAATTCCCTGACGTAAAATCTTCATCGGAAACATTAAGTCTTTCGAAAATTGAAGCAAACTCCTCAATTGTAGGAATTCGGCCTATTTCTGTCTTTACGATTTTTAAGTAGGCAAAGTTCAGGTATCGCATGAAAGCTTTGAAGGCATTAGATCGTGGCAGTATATTTCCTTCTTGTTGAATATTTTCCCACGCATACGGCCATTTATTTTGAATGCTCGTAAAGTAATTAAACAGAATTATGGCTATATCATTGTCTCTTTCTGAAATAAATAAATTGCGAAACGGGGTTTTTAAAAGTTCCGAATTACTGGCAAACGATGGCTTTTTACCTTTTAAATATATGGTCCTGTCAAAAAAAGGGTTGGGTGACAATAGTTTAATTAGTGACTCCACAAAAACTGCCTGTGTAAGAGGTTCTGACGTTTCTCTGCCCTTTGTTTTGACACCAAGTCTTTTTACCCGGTGATACAGCGGACTTCTTTTGTCGACGGAATCAAGTGCGACTGCTATTTGGTGACAAGTTTTAAACGGACTTCGTGCTTTTGACAGCCCTTCAAGATCATAAACTAAGCTCCTACTTACTTTTGTTTGCGCTAAATTAACCGTAGCAAAAATGTTCGCCTGTTCATCAACGTCTAAGCCAATAAAAATGACAACGTTGAATTGAAAGTTTGTAAATATGTTGTCAAGCGTCTTGTCATAGGAGCCGGCTTCGTTAAGAAATGCAGCGATTCGATGTTGCCCGTCAAGTACTTTGGCAACTTTGTCAATTGGAATTGATTCGCTTTCGAAGTCTGAGGTATATGGCTTTAAAATAAGATAGCCCTCATTGTCAAATTCGGCACAATTTTGATCTATTGCCAATACCACTCCTGTGGGGAAGGATGCATCGGGGGACTCAAGGTACTTTCTAATTTGGCCAACTCTGATTCTATCTAAAGGACGCTGAATGCCTAAATATCTTTCAACATCCCTGTCTTCGCCCTCTATTCTGCGCACATCAGCATATGAAATTTCGACGAGATCTCTTGCGTTAATGTTTCCAATAAAGAAATCCCCTAGCGGTTGAGAGACTTTGATTACCGATAGCTTGATTTGAGTTGATGTCATTTCTGGGTATTTAAACTGTTGGCGAACCCTTCATTGAAGTCCTTTTGTTGCTGTTCCCTTATAATCAAATACGAACTTTGTTGTCTGCCATGATAAATGGCGTAAATACGTAAAATGATGGTCATTATAAAAAAGCTTGCTGTAAGCTTAAAATAAACGTCAAAACCATGTGGCTCCAAGTTAATCTGCTTAACCCATTTGTTTTTTGTGATTAAATACAAAACAATCGTTGCAACGTAAAGTAATAATGTAATAATTGAAAAACCATGCAATAACGGAAGCTTGTAACTAGACCCTTGTAATCTGGTTAAAAGGTATAATGAGGGGGCTAAAAAGCTTAAGCAATAGGAAAGTGTTTCTCCTGGTAATATCTTGGTTTTAATTGGTTCTATGAAATCGTTTGCCGCTATTCCAGCTATGGCAATATTTATAATCAAAGGAAAAAGTGCAATCACGGTGAGCCACATCACTTCTATCAAACTTTTTCTTAAAATGTTGTAGTCGATTGCAGTAAAAAAGACAACTATCTTATTCCTAATTTCTTTCATTTATTCTAACATTTAATAGCAAGTTCGCTATAAATACCCCTTGCTAGTGGATTACCTGCAATTACACTTGCTCTATTAAGTATTGTGCTATTCCCAATCCCTGCGTAT
>NZ_CAIWNH010000304.1 GCF_903913935.1 uncultured Mucilaginibacter sp. | reverse complement strand
TCAAAAAGTCAAGATATGCCATCCCTGCCGGCTTGTTTGCCGATTTTGCCGGAATCATCGCGGCTATTTTTGTTGCCTATTTATTTTTTGGTTAAGCATTTAACTCCAATTAAATTAATTTAATTGGCAACAAAACTTCTGCTAAAATCGTAATAGTCCCTGATAAGGACCACTAGTAAATGATTTTTACGGTTTATGCCTCAAAAGGATTATTTAAAAGAAAAGCAGGAGAAAGCGAAGACAACCGTTACTGGCATAATTGTGCTCCTTATATTCATCATCATTTTTATTGGTGTCATTGTACGTTTTGCGATCCGTTCAGGAACAAATGATGGCTTTTTTCCGCTGATGCCCACAGGCAAAGATGCTTACGAAATTGCCAAAGACTATATACAATCCTCAATAAAATCCTCAGATCCTGAATTTCCTGATAAAGACTACCAATTCACCAAAAACTCAGACTCTGTTTATACCATTACCTCGCATTTCGACGCGAGGAATATAAGAGGCGAGGAAATTAAAACTGAATTTACAGCCACGTTAAAATATAATGGCGGTTCAACTTCTGATCAACATAACTGGACATTAGTTAAGCTGGAAGAACATTAAAAAAGCAGCGGGCCAAAATTCCTTCAGGCCCGCTTCAATCACTCTAAAACAATCACCTCTAAATAAGAAGTACCTTGAATAATTAATATGAAAATGTTAATTATTGACTTTTTTATTTTATTAGTCAAATTTAATCATTATATTTTTTGCAAATGTTAAAAAGCGCTCTTTTTACCAGGTGGTGACAGTTTATGCAGCTTAAAATAATTTGAATTAGTACATCAACCCTTTTATAAATATATCGCTCATTAACAGGCGTTTTTTGCGAATTTCGTCAATGTGCTCCATGTCGGGGAACATGGTTTTTTTGTTTGAAAGGGCGCTCACCCTAACGCCATGCAGGGCATCTAAAAGCAGCTCCACAATTTCATCCGGATTAGCCACAGGCTTAATTTTTCCTTTGGTACACTCTGCCTGGATAGCATTTACCAGCATCTCTATTTCCGTCTCATGCACTTTCGTCACTATCTCCCATATCATCTCAGGTAAGTTCTGTTCATTCAACCTGAAAAAATCAAAGAAATTATAATTCTTGAGGATAAATTCATGTTGCGAATTGATCTGAAATTCAAAAGCTTCTTTCAGATTGCAGAACGTATTCATTTTACTTTGGATGACTTCGAGGTATTCATCGGCTACACGGCGCATCACATCAGTATAAAGCTGGCTTTTATCTGGAAAGTAATAATACAACAAAGCCTTTGACATACAAAGATCACTGGCGATCTCGTTCATGGTTGTTTTTGAATAACCATAATGTAAAAACCGCTGGTGCGCAGCTTCCAGAATTTTTTCTTTTTTCAGGTCCTGTATTTCGTTAGTGGCAATCATGTATCACTGTATATGGAATAATTGATGGGCGAATTTACGCTAAAAGTTTTAATCCTGACTTTTTTAACAAACTTATCAAATTTTATAAATATAAGTTTTTTTAAATTTTGCAAAAAAAAAAGGCGCCTATTTTTTAAAAAGCGACGCCTGCTATTTATAGTATTACAATTATGCTTCCGCAACAGTTAATTCAGCATCTCTACCTTTACTCTTTCCGCCACTCAACCTGTTTTTCATTCTCACACGGATAATGTACATACAAGGCACCAGGATTAAAGTGATAATAGTTGCAAATCCCAAACCAAATATCATTGTCCATGATAATGGGCCCCAGAAGGCAACGTTATCCCCACCGAAAAAGATGTGCGGGTTGCCTGTAGTGAACAGACTTGCAAAATCAATATTAAAACCTACGGCCAAAGGTATTAACCCCAAAATAGCTGCGCCCGCTGTTAACAGCACCGGTGTCATACGTGTTTTGGCAGCTTCAACAACCGCATCATGCAGGTTTTCGCCCTGTTCAATTAACATATCCGTAAACTCAACCAGCAAAATACCGTTTCGAACCACTACGCCCGCGAGCGCTATAATACCTACACCCGACATTACTATAGAGAATGTCATATGAAAGATGCTCAATCCAAGGAATACACCGATGATACTAAAGAATATTTCGCTTAAAATAATCAGGGTTTTACCAATAGAATTAAACAAAGCCATCAGTATAATAAGGATCATCCCAAATGAGATCAATAAAGCAGTGCCAAGGAAATTGGCGGTTTCTATCTGATCATCCTGCGCTCCACCCATCCTGATAGAAACGTTTGCCGGCAATTTAAAGTTTTTTAGCGCCTGTGAAATCTGAGAATTTACCTCCGTAGCATTAAATGGCTTTATAACACTTGAGCCTAAAGTAATTACACGCCTTTGTTGTTTGTGTTTAATATTATTGTAAGTATTGGTGTACCTGATATCCGTAAACGCTGAAATAGGTACCTGCCTGATAGCCCCTCCTGTTGCCAAATCCCGGTAAGTAATCTTCATGTTGCGTAAAGCGTCAATATCATTCCGCTGATTTTGCTGCGCCCGTACATCTATCTCGTATTTATCCTCACTGGTATTTCTAAAATCGCCCGCTTTATAGCCATAAATTGAAGTAAATAGCGCGGTGTTTATTTGAGTCGTATTTATCCCTTCCCTGTTTGCTCTTTCACGGTCAACATCAAAAACTATTTCAGGTTTGTCGCTTACCACGTCAGGTATTAACTCTTCTATACCAGCTATACCCTGCTGGCCAATATACTTTTTAAGCCTGGCCGCAGTAGCTACCAGTGTATCCAGGTTATCACCAGCCATTTCCAAACTGATATCTTTTTGGGTCGGTGGCCCGCTTGCTTCCTGGGCAACAGCAATTTTTGCACCTGGTAAACCCTGTACAGAGTTACGGATCTTTGCGAGGATACTTTTGGTGTCCTTACCATGCCGCTTGCTAAACTCCACAAAGGCTACTGTTATTTTCCCTTTATTGTAATAAGTTCCCTGGTCTTCATCAGAAGGATCGGTAACGCCGACTGATACATTTGAAATGATAGAGGAAACTATGTCCTTATCAGGCGCCACTACTTGTGCCACCCTTTTTTCCAGGGTTTGTACTACACCATTAGTGTATGACTGGTCGGTACCAATAGGCAAAGTAACATATACATAAACAAAGTTTGGATCGCCGGACGGAAATTGTTCAACCTTCAGCTTACTTACTATCGAAAATCCAATCGTTAACATAAATAACATAACGGTACCACCAAGTATCCACCATGGGATTCTAACAGCTTTTTCAAGCAAACGGGCATACCAGGCCTGGAATTTGGGCCATGCATTCGTTTGAAACTTGTCTATCCACTTTAATAATATAAAATGATCGAACAGGTACAAAACAATCAGCAGCACAACAAAATTTCCTATTCCAATACTTAAAGCGCCAACAGCTGCCAACAGGTAGCAAAAAATGGCTATGCCGACAAGGATGATTGTGGTACGCTTTGTTTTGCGATCGAATTTTTGATGGTCATGTTCACCTTTAAAATGCGGTTTCATAAAATCAACCGCGAAAACCGGGTTCATTATATAAGCCACTACCAACGAAGCTAATAACGTAATGATGAGCGTAATCGGCAGGAAAAACATAAAATGACCAATCAGGCTATTCCAGAAAGCAAGAGGAACAAATGGCGCCAGTGTAGTCATCGTACCTGAAAAAACAGGCATAAATACTTCGCCGGCAGCTATTTTTGCAGCTTTTGTGATCGGAACCGCGCCATTATTGAATATCCGGTGTGTATTTTCAATCACCACAATCGCATCATCCACTACTATACCCAGGGCCAGCAGGAACGAGAATAGCACGATCATGTTTAAAGTAAAACCTATCGCGGGCATTAATAAAAACGCGATAAAACAGGATAGCGGAACAGACAAGGCCACAAATATGGCATTCGTGGTCCCCATAAAAAACATCAGGATAATGGTTACCAATATAAAGCCTATAACGATGGTATTGATCAGGTCGTTTAAAGTTGACCTTGTTTTGTCGGACTGATCACCGGTAACTGTAATGTTTAATCCTTTAGGGAAAACTGTACTTTGTTTTTGCTTGATAAGCTTATAGATGTCGTCAGAAGCCTCAATTAAGTTTTCACCAGCTCTCTTACTTACGTTTAGTGTAATTACATTTTTAAAATCATGGCCTTCAGGCGTTTTCAAACGGGCATAACTTATCTGATCCTGGAAACCATCTTTAACTTCCGCAATATCGCGCAGGTAAACAGCCTTGCCCTGGGGATTCCTGATCACCATTGCATTTACCTCATCGGCACTTTTAAAGTCTTCCTTAACATCAATGGCTCGCTGCACGCCATCAGCCTTGATGGTGCCGGCTGTTGAAATGATATTTTCGTTACCTATAGCCTGTATAATATCGTTATAACTCACCTGCGCTGCAGTCATTTTATTGATATCGACATTGATCTGAATATTGGGTTCCAATGCGCCAACCTCTACCACTTTTGAGATCTGCTTCATTGATTCAATATCATCTTTTAAATTATCGGCATATTCCTTTAATTTTTTAAGGTCATAGTTGCCTGACACATTGATATTTAAAATCGGCTGATCAGCAACATCTATATCAGAAACATCAGATTGCTTTAGCTGGTTATCATTTTGAGGCAAATCTTGTTTGGCTTTGTCAACCGCGTCTTTTACGTCCTGTTTAGCATCCCTGATATTAACGTTTGCATTAAATTCCGCAGTAATTACTGAAACATTTTGCTGGGTGTTTGACGTTACTTTCTTTAATCCTTTAAGCGATTTCAACTGTTTTTCCAAAGGTTTGGTCACCAGCAATTCAATATTTTGCGGCGATTGGCCCTGGTAAATAGTAGTTATATACACTTTGGATATGGTAATATCCGGGAAGTTTTCCTTAGGCAGCTTATTATAGGACCAAAAGCCAAGCAGCGCAATTAAAAATATAAGCACATATACTGCCCTTTTATTATCAATTGCCCAGCTTGAGGGTCCGAATTCTTTTTCCTGGTCTTTCATTTCTAATAAATTCTATAATTAATTACCGGATGATGTCAATACTTTTATTTTATCCCCATCTTCAACTTCACTCGCACCTTCGGTAATCAATTGATCACCCGACTTTAGGCCCGATAAAATTTCAGATTTACCGCCGTAAGTAGCGCCTGCTTTGATAATTCTCTTTTTAGCGACGCCATTTTCATTTACAAACACATAATCACCGTTCTCTGATCTTTGAATTGCTTTGATAGGAATAACTAATGAATTAACTTTTGAATAATCAGCTATCTTAATAATAGCGGTCATGTTGGGGCGCAGACCTTTTTTAAGAGGTAATTTAATTTCAACAGCAAAGCTGCGCGATGCCGGGTCAATTACCTTGGCAGCAAAAGTTACAGTAGTTTTTAAGGAATCATTTGCATCCGGGAAGAGGATCATCACTTTATCTCCCTGATTTACACTTTGCGCGTAGGATTCAGGCACATCTGCTTTCACTTTCAGGTTATCAGCATTTACGATCCTGATCCCGTTTTGACCCGGTTGAACAACCTGTCCAAGTTTAAGGTCCATCTGGTCAACGCTGCCGGTAATTGGCGATGTAATCCTGTACATATCTGCCTGTTGCTTTAAGGAAGCGACTTGCTTCAGTGAGCTTTGCAATGCAGTTTGTGCCTGTAAAAATTGAACCTCGGTACCAATTTTCTGATCCCAAAGATTTTTTTGACGCTGAAATAAAGTACGGTTTAAATCTACCTGAGTTTGCGCCTGCGCAATGTTCTGGTTCAATACGCTATTATCCAACTGAACCAATACCTGGCCTTTGTTAACATGCTGACCCGGTTTTACATACAGCGCGGTAATTACACCGGGCGATTGTGAATAAGCAGTCACATTATCCTGTGCATCTATCCTGCCCTGGATTTGAACATAGTTAGTAAAACTGCTTGTTGTTACCGTATAAGTGCTAACATCTGTAGATTTAACAGAATCCTTTTTACCTATTTCGGCTGATAGCTTTGTGATTTTTGCGCTTATATCAGCTTCCTGTTTTTTAAGGTCGGCCAATTCAGTGGCCTTGTCTTTTGGTTTATTGCAAGCTGCCAGTAAAAGAAAGGCGGGTATGTAGAGTAGTTTTTTCATGTCGTTATTATATAGTTATTGTACAAGGTTCTGTTTATTGAATTCGTCCGTATGCTTTATCAAGGTCAACTTTACTAACAAGGGCATCATATAAGCCCTGAATATAGGAGTTATCGGCACTTTCCAGTGCTGATTCAGCTTGCGTAACTTCAATGCTTGAACCAACTCCCTGTTGATATTTAATTTTGGATACCCGCAAAACCTCTGCAGCCAATTCCTGATTTTGCTTTTGAACTTTTAGCGTTTGCATCCCGTTGATATATCCGATCCACGCCTGACTTGCTTGAAGTCTCAAACCATTTTTTAAGTTATTAAGATCATTTTGTGACTTAAGAACAGTTATTTCCGATTCCTTTATCCGATTATTATGCTGTCCGCCACTATAAATAGGAACATTCAGTGATAAACCAATGTAAGCAGAAGGATAACCCGGGCTAAAGAGATGGGAAGGATTATTATTCTGAAATAAAACGCCGGCATTCCCGATAAAAGCTAATGACGGTAATAAAAGAGATCTTTCCCTTTTTAAATCAAACTGGTTTAATTTCAGGTTTGTTTCCGTAAGGCCAAATTCTATCCTGTTTTTGTAGAATGTAGTATCATTTGATAAGTCGCTTAAGTTGTCGCCTAGTTGAACATCTTCTAATTTGTCTTTTAATACAAGCTCATTTTCTATAGGCATTCCCATTTGGAATTTCAGTACCTGGTAATTAAGCGCAAGTAAGCGCAAAACCTTTTCTTTATTATTCACCAAAGTATTGTATTGCACGGTTAAACGATCAACATCAATCTTTTCAACAAACCCTTGTTTGTTTTGCTGAATGGTTTCATCCAGTTGTTGTTTCAGTTGTTTAATATTGGCGTCAAGTAATTTAACTTGTTCGTTACTTACCAAAACCTGGTAGTAAGCTTTAGTAACATTCACATTCGTCTCGATCCTTGAACGCGTATAATTTTTCTGTGATAATTCCTTATAGGTTTTAGCGGCTTTTAAACCAACCAAATATGATCCGTCAAATAATAATTGGGATAAGTTGATAGCGTTATTTTCACTAAAGTTTTGATAGATACTAACCTTGTTAGTGCCAAAAAGAACGACCGGCGTTTTTAAATAGTTTTGAAAGGTTGCGGTGCCGCTGATCTGTGGTAAACCGCTACCTATTGTTTCCCTTACTTTAAAGTCAGCGCTTTTTATATCTAAGGCAGCGTTCATAACAGAATCCTGGTGCTCGTACGCATAATTAACACAGTCGGCGACTGTGAAGTTGTATTTCTGACTATCAGGCGGGGCCTGCTGCGCGAAACCATCTAAGGCAACCCCGCATATTAAAGACATTATTAATACTATATGTTTCATTTTCATTGTTGTGTTGTTCGTATTACAATTAATATAAGCTGATTTGGACAGCTGCCACAAAGTAAGTCCTGATCTGTGACAACCCTATGTCAGCAGTTTATTCTTCCATTACATTTTTATATTGATTTAATAACCTATATCCTTTGAGGGTACAAATGCCATAGCTAAAATGTTCCAGAAATTGTTGCTGCACTTTCCATGTGTTAAATTCTGCAAGCGGGAAAATGGAATTGCTGAATCCCATTTCTACCATATTCACATGCATCCTTGCAATAATTTTAACATCTATCTGCGGCCTTATATACCCTTGAGTAATACCCTTCGTTAAAAGCTGTTCCATCTTTTGGGTAATAACCTTGTTTTTAAACTCCTGGAACTGTTTCCATGCTTCCGGATGAAATTTTTGAAGTTCGTGGATGACGATCGGGTTTATCCTGGAAAATATTTCTTCAGAGCACTTCATCATATTGATCATTTCTTCGATCACATTGCCCGAGCGGTTGATGAGCTCATCCATTTGCTTTTCATCTTCCTTTAGTTTTTTTTGTACTAAAGCAATTACCAATTCGTTTTTATCCTTAAAAAATTGGTAGATGGTTTTTTTCGACATGCCCAAATGCCTGGCAATATCGTCCATCGTAACGCTTTTTATTCCTGCTACCAAAAACAGCTCTTCGCTACCTTGTATAATTCTCTCTGTTTGACTCATTGACTTTCGAAGTCAAAACTATGGAAACATTTTTAGAATTCAAAGTTTCCATTGTTTATTACCTTCTACTGACAAATGCCGGTTTAATAGTGGCTTTGTTAGTAGCAGTTGTCCGTCATTGAACCAAGTATTTATCCCGCAAACAAATTTATTTCAAACAACGGGCATTCACAGGCGGGAATAACGACAATGTAAAGGGCGATTTACGCCATTTTACTTTAAAATACCTTTTTAAACCCAACACTTTCATTATAAACCATGATCATCATTCAATCTGCTACTGCTACTTAAAACTGCTACTGAATTATTACCTTTGCAAAAAATTAAAATCCCTTTATGACGCTTACTCCACTTTCAGCAATTTCCCCTATAGATGGCCGCTATCGCAATACCACTGCAGTACTTGCAGCTTATTTTTCGGAGTACGCCCTGATCAAATACAGGGTATTTGTTGAAATAGAATATTTTATCGCCTTATGCGACCATCCTTTGCCCCAGTTACGAAGTTTTGATAAAAAAGCAACAGAAAAGTTACGCGGCATTTATAAAAATTTTA
>NZ_CAIWNH010000303.1 GCF_903913935.1 uncultured Mucilaginibacter sp. | reverse complement strand
GACATCATTGGATGCTGGGTGTTATACCGAATGAATGGGTAGAAGCTAACTCGAATGTAGATAAAACGGCAAAATTATTTTCGGATGCACCCGGACGGCGTTTTCCCGGCTCAACAGGAAGTATGGACCCCGAAGACTACGCTGAACGCGGTGGTTTATGGGAAGCCATGGAACGCAGCCACGTAAACTTTTACAATTTTGGCGAAGGCAATGAAACCGCCCATAACCGCGAGATCTGGACCGATACTTTAACCGGCTCCGGGCATTTGGTAATGGTGCCGATGCAAAAAGCTTTGTATCCGCGTACCAGCCATAATTATGCCGGCTTCAATACCAACATTCCCGATCAGTTCCGGATGGATCAGTTTGAAAGCGAATTTACCAAAATGTGGATCAAGGGCAAACAAACAATGCCTTCGCTGATCACCATGCAGGTACCCAATGACCATACAGCCGACCCAAGAGCGAAAGACGGCTACCCCATGAAACAATCATACGTCGCCGATAATGACCTCGCCGTTGGGCGGATCCTGCATTTTCTGTCGCGTACCAAATACTGGAAGAATATGCTGGTGATCATTACGGAGGACGACCCGCAGGGCGGTGTAGACCATATCGACGCACATCGCTCAATTTTAATGATGGCCGGCCCTTATGTAAAAAAAGGTTACGTAAGCCATACCCATGCCAACTTTGGGGCGATATTGAAAACCATCTACAATATCCTTGACGTCCCGTATGTGAACCAGTATGATGCCACGGGAACGCTGCTGACAGACTTTTTTACCGATAAGCCTGACTTTACCCCGTATACCTTTCTGAGGAGCGATGCCAGGATCTTCGACCCGCAAAAAGCCATGGCGAGATACCATAAAGTAATAGACTGGCGTAAAATCGAAAAAGGCCCGGACATGGATGATGAAGAACATGAGCGCAGCGAGCGAAATAAAGACGACAAAAACTGATAAAGGCAATTAAACCATTTTATACCTATAAACGATGACAATTAAATTCGCCACCATTATATCACTATTGCTTTTAACCCTGGTTGATATCGGGTACAAGCCCAACCCTATCCCCAAAAAGGCACATAGCTTTATTGTGATCGCCCACCGCGGCGATCATGCCCAATATCCGGAAAATACATTGGAGGGCTACGCAATGGCTGCAAAAAACGAAGCAGATTATGTTGAAATAGACCTGCGTACCACCAGCGATAACCAATTGGTGAGCATGCACGATGGCAGCGTTAACCGCATGACAAATGGCAAAGGGCTGATAAAAGACCTAACCCTGCAGCAAATAGAAGCGCTGAAAGTAAACCCCAGGAGCAATACAGATACGGCAAACTACCGCGTGCCGACGTTTGAACAAATCCTGAAACTTTGCCGCAACAAGATCCACATCTATATTGATTTTAAAGAAGCTGACGCTACCGCAACCTTAACGATGTTAAAGCAATACCATATGGAAAAGCAGGTTTTGGTTTATATCAACAAACCATCCCAATATACCGACTGGCGCAAAACCGACCCCACAATGCCGTTGATGGTAAGTTTGCCCGATTCGGTTAAAAATCCCGCATCGCTGCAACTGTTTTTAAATAAATATCAGCCAGATGTGCTTGACGGAGACTATTCTGATTACAATGCTGATATGGTAGCTTTGGCAAAGGCAGGCGGCCTGCAGGTTTGGCCCGATGCACAAGGCCCTAAAGAAGGCCCCGCAGTATGGGATAAAGCCATCTCTATCGGCTTAACCGGGCTGCAAACAGATAACCCGCATGCGTTAGTGCAGTATTTAAAAAGCAAGGGATTACGATAACCACATTATTGTTAGCGCCATTTGATTATTAAACATTTTTATTGTCTGATTTTTTTGATGAGTAAAAGCTGGTTATGTCAGACCGG
>NZ_CAIWNH010000302.1 GCF_903913935.1 uncultured Mucilaginibacter sp. | reverse complement strand
TAATCAGGATCCCTCCATCAAATTGGGTAATGGTGAATGTTTTGGCATCGTCAATCACTACTTTGTCGACCCCTGCCTGCAGCGCTTCAAGACCTTCTCCATGTTCGGCAAAATTATGGTTGATATGCCAGCGGGTCCAGTAAACGGGTAAATAGTGCCAATCGGCCGCCAGGGGATCTTTGGTTACCAAATCCTTTTGTTTTTTAAGCCAGATATGAAAATCCTGTTCTATGCCGTAATCCTTGTTATGCCCCGGATATTGAAACGATTGTGTTTCGGGCTGAAATACAGACGGCGGATCCAATATAAAAATCTTCATAAAGTATTCAGTGTCGTTTAGTTAAGGTTCACTTGCATCCTGGCCTTGACTAAAACGGCGCGATATCTGTAAAAGTGCTGACATGTTTTTGTCAGTGACAAGATTTTGTCAGCACTTAAAATATTGAAAATCAGTCTTGTAGCGCTTTGTAGCACGTGTAGCACTTGTAGCGCTACAACTACACTACATTTGCAAAGGACGCCGATATATCTGTGATAAAAACGATTTATATAAATAAGTATCTCCTTTAAGTAAACAACGTTCATATAGTATTAGTCATCACTGCCTATCGCGGTACGTACGCCGCTGGTATTAGGCAGGTTTATTATTCCCAGATTGTTGAAGTCATACACTTTGCTCCATTCTTCAAGTACCTCGAACGAGCTGATGTCGGTCACAAAAAACCATTCAACATTACCCAACGAAAAATTGGTGTGGTTGGTATTATGCCCCCCCACGGCTACCGAATAGGTACCGGGCCTTAAAAAATAGCTTTGCAGTTTGATATCTGAGCGGTAATACCCGGGTTCAATCGCTGTGGATTCTTCCAGGTCCTGTACGGTCAGCACTCTTACCCCGTCTTTAAATATTACCAGCGAGATCCTGAACCCCGGCAGGTATTTAAGACATTGGTATTTAATGCAAAAATTAATTTCATCCTTCGGCGTAATCGCTACATCCAGGGGGCTGCCATTCACCGTAACACTTTTTATTTTGATGGTGTCTGCCATAGGCCCTATAGCAACAATTCCGGATTTTGGATCCAGGGAACTGTTCATATAATTCTTAATGGCTGCTTCTGTGTTACCTGTAAAAGCTATCTGGCCATTTGTAAGCAATATTCCTTTATCGCATAACTGGCGCACGCTCCCCATGTTGTGGCTAACAAACAAAACCGTTTTGCCCTCGCCTTTACTCACATCACCCATCTTTCCGAGGCATTTTTTTTGAAACTCAGCATCGCCAACGGCCAGTACTTCGTCAACTACTAAAATTTCCGCCTCCAGGTTAGCGGCGACTGCGAAAGCCAGGCGCACATACATGCCCGATGAATATCTTTTTACCGGGGTATCAATATAACGGTCAACGCCTGCAAAATCCACTATCTCATCAAACTTGCGTTTGATCTCTGCCTTGCGCATACCCAATATGGCGCCATTTAAATATATATTTTCCCGTCCCGTCAATTCAGGATGGAAGCCCGTTCCCACTTCCAATAAACTGGCAACGCGGCCCTTAATCTTAACCGTTCCGACAGTTGGCGAGGTTACCCTGCTTAAAATTTTAAGTAAGGTGCTTTTTCCTGCTCCATTTCGCCCTATAATTCCTACTGCATCGCCCCTTTCAACCTCAAAATTCAGGTCGCGTAAGCTCCAAACGATATCACTTGTGCCTTTTTGGGTGCGGTCGTTAAGTTCGCCTATTTTTAAAAAAGGGTCTTCTTTACCGCGGATCCGGGCCCAATAACGTTCAAGGTCGCGCGAAATAGTACCGGTACCGAAGTCTCCCAATTGGTATGCTTTCGACAAATTTTCAACCTTTATTACTTTAGTCATTATACGGTATCAACAAAATTTTTCTCCACCCGGTTAAATATGATGGTGCCAATGATCACAATAATTATCGTCGCGCCGGCAGCAAATCCCAGTAATTCCCAGTTAAAACTACCTTCGCCTAAAAAGCCCTTTCTAAAGGTCTCAATAACAACGGTGATCGGGTTGTATTTAATTAGCCAGCTGTATTTGGGGTATTTTGACTGGGCTACAGATAATGGGTAGATTACTGTAGTAGTATACATTAAAAGCGGCACCGCGAAACTTACTACAAACGTGAGGTCGCGGTATTTTGTGGTAACCGCCGAGATCATCATCCCCAAACCCAAACCCAACGCGGCGATCAATACGATCAGCACAGGGAACAGCAAAAGGTAAAAGTTGGGGTGGATAGGATATCCCTTGATACCGTAAATAACCATCAGCAATAAAAACAACATAAACTGTACACCAAACCTGATGAGGTTTGACAGGACAATGCTCAGCGGCATGATGAGACGCGGAAAATATACCTTTCCAAGCATCGCTGAGTTATCTTTAAATACTGTTGATGTTTTGGTTAAGCAGTCTGAAAAATAGTTCCAGATGATGGTTCCCGCTAAATAAAAAACCGGTGGCGGAATTGACCCGGTTGGTATTTTGGCAATATTAGCAAAAACAAAATTGAACAGGATGATAGTTGCCAGGGGCTGCAAAAAAAACCAAAGCGGCCCCAATACGGTCTGCTTGTAAAATGCTACAAAATCCCTTCGGACCAATAATACCAGCAGATCGCGGTAATGCCATACATCTTTTAGCTTCAGGTCAAGAAGATTGTTCCTGGGGCTAATTTCGATGTCCCAAATTTCCTCTTCGGGCCTATCCATTGTTTATTAGTTCCTCTAAGTTTTCCATATAATGTTTTTCATTAAAATGCATCAGGCCTTGTTCCTGCAGATATTTCCGGGCTTCCTTGGTTGAAGCAGTCTTTATAAAATCAGTTAACGCATTTTCCAATTCTGCCAGGTCATCGGGGTTTATGGCTTTACCTAACTCGCCATTGCAGATCGCATCAACGCTTCCATCAACATTTCCGCATATAACAGGCAGGCCACAAGCCAGCGCTTCAATAAAAACAATTCCAAAACCTTCCTTTTTGCTAGGCAATACAAACACATCGGCCAGTAAAAAATGATCAGAAAGTTCGCTTTCATCAATAAAGCCGGTAAGTATAACCTGTTCTTCAACCCGATGATCTGAAATGAGTTTCTGGATCCTGATTTCCTCGTTGTGATCATACTTTCCCGAAAGGATATATTTTATGTTTGGATACGTTTGTTTTAAACGGCTTATCACTTTTATCACCTGGTCGTGCCCTTTATACTGCTCGGTTGAGGCCAGCCGTGTTAATGTAAATAATACAGGATTATCTTCTGTTATCCTATATCGCCTTAATAAATGCACCGGTTTTGCAAACGTTTCCGGCAACCTCATAAACGGGTCAACCGCATTGTTTAGAACGACACATTTGGCAGGGTCGGTCTGATGCCGGCTTATCATTTGCTGCCTTGTAAAGTTGCTTACGCATATCACCTTGTCGCAATGCTTTAACAGCGCAATTTTAATCCGGGATAGTGGCCTCCATACCTCAATACCGTGTGTTATCAGCCAAACTTTACATTTAGGGTTGATGATTTTCAGCAGCAGCCCTACTGAAGCCAGGTTAATATGGCTCAATATAACAACATCAGGCCTTTTTAACTGAAATATCGTCCTGAAAATAAAGTTTACGCGCATCAGATTAAAGCCTACAAAATTATCAGCAGGCAAATATTGGGGCATTAAATCTTTATTTGAATCATATACGGACCATAAACTAAAATCCCATGCGTTGATTTTGGCAAGGTTATATAACGAATGGGCGAGTGTACGCGTCATTTTTTGGATACCACCGGTAGTGCTAAACGTTTGCAATGAAAATAGAACTACTTTTTTAGACATGTAATTGAATCTGATAAAGCGCAAATACTTTTGACCAATGCATCTGGCCGCTTTTAAATTTCAAAACCTCATTCTGGGCAAACTTACCTCTATATAATTTTTCGTTGCTGATCTCGTTATGGCGACTCATCCACTCCTGAAACGGAAACGTAAATCCCATTTTCGGCCTGTTCCACGTCATTTCCGGTAAAATTTCCTTAAAGCTATCAATTAATATCTTTTTGGGCTGGTTTTTGCTGAACCTTATTTCAGGCGATATTGCCTGCACCACTTGCTGAAAATCCTCATCTAAAAATGGCACCCGTACTTCAAGGCCATGGCTCATGCTCATTACATCGGTATCCCTCAGTAACTGGTTTTGCATATAAAGGTTACTCTCGAACCAGGCCGCATGTTCCTCATTGTATGGACCGAGGTCATTTTCATCAGTTTCAGTAAATAAAATTTCGCCGACATCTTTTATGTCCATGTTCAATATACGGGCAATATCAACAGGCACAAACAGCCCACGTAACAATAAGTAATCGGCCAAATAATGTTCATGAGCTAAAAAGGATATTTTTCTGTACCTGTCTGTTTTAAAATAATTTGCCGCGCGGAATAATGCTGATGGTATTTTCCTGAGATATTGAAGGTATTTTATCCGGTTAAAAGAAGGATATCCGCCAAACAGCTCATCGGCTCCAACTCCGGAAAGTACAGCCTTCAACCCATCTTCATGCGCATACTTGCTGATAAACCATGAATTTATCCCATCAGTAGTTGGCATATCCATATCCGAAATTATTCTCGGAAAAAACTCTTCAAAGTCCTGTTGTTGTACCAAATGCGCATACTTTTCGCCACTTATCTGGTCTAATACATTATTCTGATAAGCGCGTTCATCGTAGCTTTTTTCGTTAAAGAAAATAGAAATTGTTTTTAACTGCTGTTCTTTTTGCTGATTTGCCAGCAATGATACGAGGCTTGAATCAATGCCGCCGCTCAAAAAAACGCCGATAGGCGCATCTGCCATCAGCTGCCTGTTAATGGCTGCTTTCAAACTGCTTCGAATATATTCTTTCGCATCCGTGGCATTGGTAATATAATTTACAGCTGGGTGATGGTAAAATTTGGCAATACTATAGCTGCCAGAATGATGATCCCATGACAGGTAATGCCCTTTTTTAAGGCTGAAAACGTCTTTTAGGGTTGTATATGGTTCGGGAATATGTCCGAAAGCTAAAAATCTAACCGCCCAGGCCGGATCCGGCTCAATTGTCATGCCCGAAATTTTAAAGGCTTTAATTTCTGAGGCAAAACAAAGCGTTCCATTTTCGGCATAATAATATAAGGGCTTAACCCCTGTAGCGTCCCTTACAAGAAATGTTATTCCCTTTTCCTTATCATATAAAGCAAAGGCAAACATGCCCCGCAGTTTTGAAAAAGACGAAGTACCCCATTGCAGGTAAGCATTAATAATAACCTCAGTGTCAGTATTTGAGTGAAATAATACACCGGCTTTTAACAGTTGTTCTTTAATTTCACGATAGTTATAAATTTCGCCGTTAAAGGTTATCCAAACCCTTTGTTTACCATCTGCCATAGGCTGGTGCCCGTTCTTGCTAAGATCTATTATGGAAAGCCGCCGGTGTCCGAATACCAGGTTCGCTCCTTCATCTGAAAATACACCTCCATCATCAGGACCACCATGTTTTAAAGAATCACACATAAGTGTAACCCTTTCAACAAGTTCACTTTGTTCAAGCCTTTTCGATATTATTCCTGCTATCCTACACATATAAAAATACATTCACAGCTTCGCCGCGTAAGTCACACTTATAAAGTATAACCTATTATAATTCAGCAATTTATAATGCTGCATTCCATTTAAACATTATGGCATTAATATAAACAAAATGCCTCCTGCTACCTATTATAACTATTCAATCAACGTTAAAACCGGTCTATCAACGATGCTGAAACGTGTACAATTATGGAGTAGCCCAAATTCTCTAAACGCAAGGCAAGTTGTTTTTGCGACCGGTAAGAAATAATCTCACCTTTAAGTCCTTTCAATGGCCCGGCTTTAATTACAATGTTTTCCCCGGGTTGCAGGTCCTGTTCGGTAACTTCCAATTCATATGGACTGGCGATCAGCAATTTAAGCTCATTTAGCTGGCGATCAGGCATGGATGTGATCCTTCCCGAGAAATATATAAAACGCGCTATCCCTTTGGTCATTAATACTTCCGTCTGCTCATGCTCCTTAATGCGTACAAATAAATATGATTTAATAAACGGCTCCTCCACCCATTTCTTCCTGTCGCTCCACTGTTTAAGTTGGCGCTGCAACGGCAAATAGGCTTCAACCCCTTTTTTTATCAGCGCTTCATATGCTTTTTTTTCAGAACGGGGATGAGTATAAACCGGGTACCACTTACATATACCTGCAGCTGATTTTAATGGCATAGTTTTTCCCGCCTGTTATCTGTTGAACCACCGTCTGATATCCCACCAATGTTTCTTCTTTTCATCTATATAATAGCCGGAGCTTTCATACCCGCTATAATCAGAATAATAATAATACCTTGAACCATAATTCTCGCCAGTAAACTTAGTGGTGTAGTATCGGGAATGTAGCAGATCTTCTGAGTATGCATTCAATACTATTACGGTATTATCCAAATGATATTCCTGTGCAATGCGCTGCGGAACCGTTGCCGAATAAAATTTCGATTTTCCTGAGCGAATCACAAAGAGGTTAACATCACTCATCCTGATCAACGGTATCGCATCTGAAACCAGCCCGATGGGCGCTGTATCAATCATAATCAAATCATAAATAGTCTTCAGTTTTGTTATCAATTCGGTCATTCTGCCTGAATGCAAAAGTTCGGAAGGATTTGGCGGTACCGGGCCCGATATAATGAAATCAAGATTCTCCTGAGAAGAATGCATTACAATATCTTCCGCTTGACATTGGTTGGCCAGGTAGTTGCTTAAGCCAATATCATTGGGCACCTGGAAGGTCTTATGCAATTTTGAACGACGCAGATCGGCCGCGATTAATATTACTTTTTTATTAATAAGGGATAACGTGCTCGATAAATTTACAGCCACAAATGATTTTCCCTCCCCAGCCACTTCTGAAGTGATACAAATGATCTTATGCTCCTTTTCGGACGCCAGGAAACTTAAGTTAGTACGTACGGAACGGACAGATTCTGCAAAAATGGACTTAGGCCGTGTAATGGCAAGAATCTGTGAGCTATATTCATCTATCTCTTCAGGAAATTTTCTGATTACCCCGATAATAGGCACAGAAGTAAGACTTTCGATCGTTTCTTTGTCGTAGATGTAAGGATTCAGCACCCTTATCAGGATGATCAGCCCAAGGCCAATTACCAGGCCAAAAATAATGCCCGTGCGGCGGATGCCATGTTCATCGGGCGATACGGGGCCAAAATTAGGTTGGGCCAGGTCAATGATAGTGGCGCCAGGTAAAATTCCGGCGCTATTAATCTGGGCATCTAATTTTTTTTCAGATAAAAAGGAGTAAACTTTATCGTTGATCTCAAAATCACGTTTTAAGCTAAAAAGATCCCTTTCTGCTGCCGGCATCTGCAAGATTTGCTGATTTATTGGCGCAATCTGGGTATCCAGGTACTTCACTTTATTCTCGATAAGATTACGGGAACTATTTAAACTGGTTAAAATATTATTTTTTGCAACTAAAATTTGTTGGTTTAAATCAGTAATTTGTGGAGAATTGGGAAGGTATGTTTTTAATAAAGAATATTTCTCGGCAAGCAGGTTATTCAAACCGGCCACAATCTCATTAAGCTGTGGCTCAATCACACCACCCAGGTCAAAACTGAGATTGGCATTTTCTTTTTCTTTGACGATCTGCTGCTTTAGCTGATCGATAGCCAGCAATTGTATTTTCAACAACGAAAGTTGTGCCTCAATATCTTTGGCTTTACCCATCGCCTGTTCAGATGCCGAACCCACATCCATTATTTTTTTATTCTGCTTAAATTGTTCAATAGAGTTGGCTGATCCCTTAACCTGGCTTGAAAGAAAATCTAACTGGCTGTCGATAAACTGGATCATGTGCGTTGTAGAAAGTGTTCGCTGATTACGATCGTAATTCAGGTATTCTTTCATAATGGCATTCAATATATCAGCCGCAAACTGCGGGTTTGAGTCAACCTCGTGCAACGCAATCATGTTAGAGTTTTTGGCTGTTTCGTTGGCCTGGAAGCCCCCCCTTATCCTCCCAATAAAGTCATTTGGCGAATTCAACTTAAATAAATACGAAACGGTTGACGGAAGCCCGCCCGGATATTTTATACTAAATGCAGTGGGACCTATAGTAAACGGAACGTTATACTTGCAAGCGTATTGAATATCTTTGCTGCCGTTTTTATAACTGATACTAAATGACTTGTTATTGATAGGTTTATAAGTGATCAGGTCATGGAAAAAATTCAGACTGTCAAATTTTATCAACTCAATATCAAGTGGTTTTTGAGGATACAACTCATTTGTGCGGTTAAGAACCCGCCCAACAATATAAAAACTAATGCGGTAATCAAGTTGTTTTATAGCGCTCTCCAAAAGCGGTGTGCTTTGTAAAACGATAGTTTCAGTTTGGATCCTGGAAGCGTTTGCCCTGTCTGAAGCCACACCAGCACCCGTTATATCTGCCATTTCAGATTTTTTTTCCTCAAACTTCATGGTACTCGAGGTAGCAAACGTTTTCGGCGTATACCATAAATATACATTTGATGCCAGCATGCAAATGGTAACAGACCCCACAATCCAATACCATCTGCTTAACAGAATCTTGCCTATCTTAAAATAATCAATCTCCTGGCTCGGCAGTTTATGCTGTATCTTATCGGTTTCTTCCATTTACTTACGCACAAGGGTAAATATGATCAGCGCTGTATTAAACAAAATTAACGCAGGTTGTATCAATGTTGAAAAGTTTTGAAAGTTATCTGTACGTGTTGCCCGCTTATTTTGGGCTATGTAAATGATATCTCCACTTTGAAGCAGCGCAGCCGGATCGTTTATCGCCCCCATATCATTAAGGTCGATCATGGTTACATGTGGACTCTTTTCGCTGCCTCTTATTATTTTAATATTTTTTTCGTCGGCTTTTTCAGTAAGACCGCCCGCTTCTCCAATAAGTTCAATAAGGGTAGTTTTGTCCTTGGTTAGCTGGAAGTTGCCCTGCGATTTTATCTCACCCAATATCGTGACCTTCAGGTTTACTATTTTTAGCGCGATGATGGGTTGTTTAAGAAATGTCTTTTGGTAAAGCTCTTCAATTTTTTTTTGTGCCTCATACCTTGTTAGCCCTACAACCGCTACGTGGCCCAAACCAGTGAGCGCTACCGTACCATCCTCTTCAACCTGGTAGGTTTCTGATTGGGTTGTAGCCCCGCCCTGGGAAGAAACAGCGCCTTGTGCAGGCGTAAGATCAACAATATTTTTACTGTTTTGCAAATTCCGGATCTCAAGGACATCCTGCGATTTTATGTGATATTGATATGCGGCAACTTCGGGCTTCAGAGCCGCACTGTCTGCTGAAACCATTTTCCTTTGCTGAAAAAGCACCTGGTATTGTTGGTTGGAACAAGATGTACAGGAAATAATTACAGCTAAAATTAAATATAGGTAAATTAACTTATGCATACACTCCCTGTTCTTTCTTAAGATTAAATAATTAGTAAACAGCTCCAAATTTACGTAATTTTGCCGCTATTAACGCTTGTATTTTTTGTTTAGTGCCCGATTTAAAAATTACCCTCATCACTGTCTCTTTCAATGCTGAAAGCACAATTGAGTGCTGTCTTCAATCTGTTTTGGCACAATCCTTTAAAAACATCGAATATATAATTATTGACGGAGCTTCAACTGACAATACGCTTCAAATTATCCACAAATACGACAGGCATTTCCAAATTTTAGTATCAGAACCCGATAAGGGAATATACGACGCGATGAACAAGGGCATAAAAATGGCAAGCGGCGATATTATTGGGATGTTGAACGCGGATGATTTTTTTGCCTATGACGATGCGCTAAATGATATAGCCAACTTATTTAATAAGCAAAACTGTGATATTGTTTTTGCCGACCTTGATTATGTTGACCATCAGGAGAAAGTAATAAGGAAATGGCGATCGGGAGAATATACACCCGGAAAGTTTAACTGGGGCTGGATGCCGCCACACCCTACTTTTTATTGTAAAAAGAATTTATTTCAACAATATGGCTTCTACAGCCTTGCATATGGAACTGCTGCGGATTACGAGTTGATGCTAAGATTTATGCATAAAAACCCAATAAATGCATGTTATCTTAAAAAAGTAATAATTAACATGAAAATTGGCGGAATAAGTAACAAAAATTTAAACAACCGCGTAAAAGGACTATTGTTTGATCTGAAGGCCATGCGAATC
>NZ_CAIWNH010000301.1 GCF_903913935.1 uncultured Mucilaginibacter sp. | reverse complement strand
TTCAGCTATGTAATGAGGATTTTTGACCTATCATATCATTAATCATTACCCTTATGAAAACAGATTCAGAGATCCAGAAAAACGTGATGGATGAGCTCAAATGGGAGCCTGTTCTTAACCCCAGCGAAATTGGCGTTGCCGTGCATAACGGGGTTGTTACCTTAAGCGGCTATGTTGACAATTACGCTAAAAAGATTGCCGCAGAAAATGCAGCCTGGCGGGTAAAGGGCGTACAGGCTGTGGCAGAAGAACTTGAAGTTCGTTTCCTGGCAAGTGAAAAATTGCCCGACAATGAAGTTGCCGAAAATATTGTAAGAACCCTAAAGTGGCACACAACTATCCCTGATGAACAGATCAGGGTGAAAGTAACCGAAGGTTGGGTTTACCTTGACGGCGAGGTAGATTGGAACTTCCAAAAAGAAGCAGCATTGAATGCGATCCGCTTTCTTCAGGGGGTAAAAGGCGTCAGCAATCTTATTGTGGTAAAACCCAGGGTAAATACCAACGTGGTGAAAGACAATATCAGGAAAGCGCTTGAACGAAACGCGGACTTTGAAGCAAATAATATAAAAGTAGAAACCCTTGGCAACAAGGTGATCTTAAAAGGGAAAACACGTTCGCGCATCGAGAAGAACTCCGCTGAAAGGGCGGCTTGGTCGGCGCCTGGCGTAATGGCAGTTGAGGATCTGCTGGTTATCGATTATGATTAACGATGCCTGCCCGACCAACTAGATCCGCCGGGGCCATTAAAACCCCGGCGGTAAATAACAACCCAAATAATTACTGAGTCATGAAAACTATACTTGTTCTTACCGATTTTTCGGAAAATGCGACACACGCCGCAGCTTCAGCGGTATTACTTGGAGCAAAACTCCGCACCAACCTCCTGTTATTTCACAATTACCAGTCGTTACCGGTAACTCCATTTTATGCCGGCGGCGCAATGGTGGCCGAGGAACCTGATTGGTTTGCAGAGGAAAGCAAAAAACACCTGGCTGAGCTGGAGAAAAACCTCGACCCGGTATTAGAAACTGTAGACGAGGATGATATCAAACCGCATATCCACTCTGAGAGTAACGAAGGCAATTTGGTTGAAAACATCAAATTAATAACTGGCAAAAAAGACATTGAGCTAATTGTAATGGGATCAAGAACAAAGGACCCTATAGATCATTTCTTTTTCGGAAGCGAAACAACTTCGGTCATCCATCATGCTAAATCTCCAGTGTTGATCATTCCGCCCAATAACGACCTGAGTAATTTAAACAAGATAGTTTTTGCAACAGATTTTGATAAAGCAGACTTTGATGCCATACAATACCTGATTAAAATAGGTAAGGTTTTTGATACCGAAATAGAAGTCATTCACGTAGTTGAACCCGGCGACACAACCGCCGTAAAAACCGCGAAGGAAACACTGTTCCGCGAGCATGTTGCCAAACTAAAATACCCTAAGATTACCTACCGGAAAATTATAGGCAAGGACGTGGTAAAAAGGTTGAACCGTTTATGCAAAGAAACAGGCACAGGACTTTTGGCAATGGTACACCAGCACCATTATTTATTTGTAAGGATGCTGAAACACAGTGTAACCAAAGAAATTATGATCGACCAGAATATACCGTTAATGGTTTTTCCTTCAATATAACTATATAAAACAATTAGTTAAAATTAAAATTCGGAAAAAACAATCCATGAGCTAGCCGAAGTTTTAGCGTAGCTGATCAATAAGTTGGCGCTTAAACCGGTGGAAAAAAGATTTTTATTTTTTATTAGTTAAATGGTAAATAGTCATTTAAGACTATTCTATTATTTTCAATTTCTCTACACAGCAAATGGATGAAACCGAAAAACACCATAAAACCCCTCCCCGAGCAGCCAAAACGCAAAGCCAAATGGCCGGGCCTGTTTTGGGTTTACCTGGTGATATTGGCTTTGTTTTTTATTTTCCCGGGCATAAATTACTCTTCGCCCAGCGAGACTACCTGGCAGCAATTTGAAAAGGACATGCTTAGCCGTAAAGCCGTAGAAAAATTAACGGTAATAAACAATGACAAAGTTGATGTTTATATAAAAAAACAATTTGCCACCGATAAATACTTTAAAAAAGTTTTTGATACCGGTAATGCGAAAGAAACAAGCAAGGGGCCCCATTACCGGTTTACCATCGGCTCGCCGGAAATATTTGAACGTAAGTTAGATGAAGCGGAGAAAAATTTCCTGTTGGCAGACAAAGTGCCGGTAAATTACCTCAAAGAAACCAACTACATAGGGAATATCATGAGTTGGGTTTTACCGTTTTTATTGATCAGTGGTTTCCTCTATTTTTTGATGCGAAAATCCGGTACCATGGGACAGGGCGAGGGCTCAATTTTTAACTTTGGTAAAACTACCGCCACTTTATTTGGGAAAGAAAACAGCGCTGTTACTTTTAAGGACGTTGCAGGGCTTGAGGACGCCCAAATGGAAGTAAGGGAAATTGTCGATTTCCTTAAAAACCCGGAAGTGTACACCCGGCTGGGTGCAAAAATACCCAAGGGTGCAATATTAGTAGGGCCGCCCGGCACCGGCAAAACATTGCTGGCAAAGGCCGTAGCCGGTGAAGCCCGTGTTCCATTTTTCTCTATTTCAGGTTCTGAATTTGTTGAAATGTTTGTCGGTGTGGGCGCTTCGCGGGTGCGTGATTTATTTAAACGGGCCAAGGAAAAAGCACCATGTATTATTTTTATGGATGAAATAGATGCTATTGGCAGGTCGAGGGGAAAGGGTGCATTCCTAACCGGCTCGAACGACGAAAGAGAAAGCACCCTTAATCAGCTACTTACTGAGATGGACGGCTTTGGCACCAATAACGGCGTTATTGTATTGGCCGCCTCCAACCGGGCCGATATCCTTGATCCTGCATTGCTCCGCCCCGGGAGGTTTGACCGTCATATTTACCTTGAGTTGCCCAACCTTACCGAAAGGGAAGCTATTTTTAAAGTTCACCTGAGGCCCATTATAACCGACACATCGGTTGATGTGCATTTCCTGGCAACCCAAACACCTGGCTTCTCAGGTGCGGACATTGCCAATATTTGTAATGAATCAGCCTTGATAGCAGCCCGAAAAAAAGAAAATAAGGTTAATAAACAGGACTTTACCGACGCTATTGACAGGTTGGTTGCCGGTTCAGAAAAGAAGGGCAAGATCATATCTCCTGACGAGAAAAAAATAATTGCCTACCACGAAGCCGGCCATGCTATTGTAAGCTGGTTTTTAAAAAGCGTAGACCCCTTGATAAAAGTTTCTATTATACCGCGCGGCAAATCATTAGGGGCGGCATGGTACCTGCCCGAGGAAAAGCAATTGATCAGGAAATCTGCATTTCATGAAAACTTATGTGCTGCTTTGGGCGGCAGGGCCGCCGAAGAGGTGATTTTTGGCGAAATTTCATCAGGCGCCCTTGATGACCTTGAAAAGGCAACCAAAGAAGCTTATACCATGGTAGCTTACTACGGGTTTAACCAAAAGATAGGGAACACCAGTTATTATGATTCAACCGGACAACGCGACAGCGGCTTCCAAAAACCATTCAGCGAAGAAACCGGTAAGCTTATCGACGAAGAGGTGCGGAAGCTAGTGGACGAGGCTTATGAAAAAACAAAAGAACTTTTAATGCAAAAAAAGCAATTCCTGGTAAATATTGCCGAGCTATTGCTGAAAAAAGAAGTGATCTATAAAGAGGATCTTGAGGGTGTTTTAGGGAAACGTGAAGGTGGTTTACCAGTTTGGCCTTCAAAGACAGTGAAAAATTCAGCCATTATAAGTTAAAGGAGAATCAGAACTTATAAGGATTGTAAAGCCCTTATAGCAGCGATAAATCACTCGGCTAATTTGAGGTACCTTAGCTTATTTCATATCATTAAAACACGCTAAAAATGACCTTACGTATTACCTCAATAAAAAAAGAAAAGGGCGACCACGAGAATCTGTAGCTGGCAATAAGATACTTTGAGTGGGAAATTGAATTAATTCACTTACTCCCATAAACGACAGTACTGAAATCTGTGACGAGATAAAAGATAAGCATGGCGAAACGCATATAAAGGATCCAAACGGCGTAAAAAGATATATGATTCCTGCAGTTAGGCCGCTGTGGAACAAAACTGTAAAAACAGTACCGGATGAGAGTGAAAAGGATTATTTGCTTGAATTACCCGAATGTGTTTAAACGATTCGAGCAATAAAAATTGTTTTATTTAACTTCCTGACTTGGCGAGAGCTACTTTTTGGTAATACCTTTCGGAGAACCAGAGCTGATGGCCTGTATTAACGATTGCCTGCAAAAATAACACACTTTACCTGCCGGCAATTGTCTCCCTCAAAACGCGCCTGTTAAATCATCCACGATTATTTTTATATTATAAATATTTAAAACATATAAGAATAAAATTTGTATTATATGTGAATTTGATTTTCGTTTTACATAGTCTTTTATGATTTGGTTAAAAAAACAATCTCAATGACCGAACATAGCACCTTGTCACTTGAAAGCGAAGCCGGTTTTAGGGCCTTATTTGAATATGCCACAGTGGGTATATTGGTAATCAGCGCCGCAGGACGTATTGAGCTGGCTAATCCATGTATTGAAAAACTTTTCGGGTACAAAAACGCCGAACTCATCGGGCAATTGGTAGAAGTGCTGATTCCGGAAGCCTTCCGGCACCGGCACGTACATCACCGTGATGGTTATTTCAATACGCCAAAAGCAAGGCCGATGGGCTATGGCTTAAGCTTGCATGCAAAGAAAAAAGATGGTATTGAATTTCCTGTAGAAATTAGCCTGGGCCATTACCAGTTGGATAACCAGCAAATGGCCGTGGCATTTGTAACTGACATTACGGAAAGTAAACGTTCGCAGGAAGAGCTGGAGGCCCGGGTAAAAGAACGAACACTTGAGCTTACGCAATCACTTGAACGTGAAAAAGAGCTGAACGATATGAAAACCCGTTTTGTTTCGATGGCCTCACATGAATTCAGGACACCTTTAAGCGCCATACTTTCAAGCCTTTCATTAATTGACACCTATTGCACAGAAGAGCAGCAGGAAAAAAGGAAAAAACATATCGAAAGGATCAAATCATCGGTAAGAAACCTTACGGCAATTTTAAACGACTTTTTATTGCTTGATAAAGCAGAACAGGGTAAACTGGAAATAAACAAAGAATGGTTTGACCTCCCGGAATTTGCCAGGGATATTATTGAGGAAGTAAACGGGATACTTAAAACCGGTCAGCAAATCGAATTTCAACAAACTGGCGACAGGGAAATATTGCAGGATAAAAAAATCCTGAAGAACATATTTTTGAACCTGCTTTCCAACGCGATAAAATATTCGCCGGAAGAAAAGATTATCCATTTTTCAATTGAAATCAAACAAAAAACAGTTTTTGTTAAAATAAAAGATGAAGGGATCGGGATTCCCGAGCAGGAACAACAAAATTTATTCGGCAAGTTTTACCGGGCGTCAAACGTTAACAACATACAGGGTACCGGCCTTGGTTTAAACATTGTAAAAAGATATGTTGAATTGTTGGATGGAACAATTACCTTTACCAGTAAACAAGGGTTCGGCACTACTTTTATAGTTGAATTTCCGCAAAAATAAACCTTATGATAACCATATTAGTAATTGAGGACAATGACGACATCAGGGAAAACACCTGCGAATTGCTCGAACTTGAAGGCTATAAGGTAATTGCAGCGATTAACGGCAATACGGGAGTTACTTTGGCTAAACAACAATTGCCTGATATTATACTCTGTGATATCATGATGCCCGAGGCTAACGGTTATGAAGTATGCATTGCGTTGAAAGATGACCCTTTAACTTCATCGATTCCTTTTATTTTTATTTCGGCCAGCGTTGAAAAAAAAGCCATTGACGAAGGCATCAGCCTCGGTGCTGTTGAATACATTCAAAAACCTTTTGACCCGCAGGAATTATTTGACGCACTGACACGCTGCTTAAATATTGGCTAAGCTTACAGCAGCAGGGTTCGTTTAAAAATATTCCTTTCCTTTTTATCAATAAAAAAGACATTGTCTTTTTTCCTGGTATGAATCTCCGGAATTTCATCGCCATAACCCAAAATAACGGCCAGATGAACCTGGTCACCCGCAGGAACTCTTAATTTATAGTACATACCTGTTTGCTCAACAAATTTGGCCAACCCAACCGGGCAACTGTCCAAACCCAGCGCCTTTGCTGCCAGCATCATATTCTGTGCACACATACCAATATCAAGGGCCGCCCATTCGTCAATTTTAGGAGCCGTAATAAAAATAACCACCGGCGCATCGTGGAATATTGGGTCAGTCCCTTTTAAAAGGCTGGCCCCGTGAAATGCATACAAGGGGCTACCTGTTGTTTTTAAAAGGTTATTTTCGCCTGTCCTTATAAATTCCTTTGCGGCAACAGCGGTAATTTCCGAAGAAAAACTTCTGATGGTGTCTTTATTCGTTAAGATAAAAAAGCGCCAGGGCTGTTTATTAATAGCAGACGGTGCCATGCGCCCGGCATCAAGAATCCGCTCAATAGTTGCATCATCAACCTGCCTGTTCTTGTATTTCCTTACCGCCCGTCTTCCATAAATCATTTTTAGGCCTTCGGTGGCTCGCACTTCATCGCTAAGCATTGTTGTTTCCATCAGGTAAATTATTTGAGATTAAAACACAGTTGATTTTCAATAACAAAGTAAATGTATCGCCCCCCGGTTTAAAATGACCAGCATCAACTAAAAGGCTGATGCTGGTCATTCCCCCACAATTATATAGAGGTACTTTTGATCTGTTGAAATAATGTACTCATAACCATTATTCCATTTTCGGGTGGGGCGATAATTAAAATGAAAATATTTTATCTCTCTTTAAAAAAAACAAAATACACCTCAGTTAGCCTGTCCGGTATTTTATTTTTTTTCCTTTTTTACTTTAGCCCACTTACCCTTGTTGCTCAATATCAATTCAGGCCACTCCCCTATAGAGAAAGTATTCCAAAAAATAATTACAGGGATTCGCTTGTCAAAAAAAGATTTGGCCGCTCCGTTTTCCTATTATCAACAACAGAATTAGCACCATGGATATTTGACAGATATGTTGTAAAAGAGCCATGGATCAATACGTCCATTAATAACATAGGTAAACATCTAAACCCGAACAGCTGGTTTTGGGACAGTGATGACTTTTTAACTAACCAGTTCGCCCATCCTTCACATGGCAGCATTTTTTTTAATGCCTTCCGGTCAAACGGTTATAGTTTCTGGCAATCGGTTCCGGCAACATTTGCGGGCAGTTATGTATGGGAAATTGCAGGCGAAACTCAGGCCCCATCCATCAATGATTTTATAAACACAGGTTTTGCAGGTTCAATATTGGGCGAATTCACCCATCGGTTTGCGAACAAAATATTAAACAACCGCAGCCGGGGCCTAAAGCGCCAGGCCAACGAGGTCATGGCGTTAATTGTTAATCCTGCAAACGGCTTTAACAGGATAATTGATGGCAAATGGGGCAAAGTCAATGACAACTCGGTTGAAAAAGATACGACTAAGGTTTATGTTGAATTTGACGCCGGCATGCGCCGATTTTCGGTTAATAACCTTAATGGCAACTTCAGCTGGTATGGCCGGTTTAAATTATTATATGGCTCGCCCTATGAAAATTACAGGTCGCCTTTCAGCTTCATCTCTATCAATACGGAATTTGGCAAGAGTTTAAAGTCTAATGTAAATTTGATCAGCGCGTATGGGTCTTTAACGGGCTTTTGGGTGCAGTACACGGATAAAACGCAACAAATGGCGCTCCTTACCGCCAATTATGATTATATCAACAACGACGCTTTTTTTTACAGCTCAGAAAATATAAAGCTCAATTTATTTTCAAAGTTTAAAATATCAAACAAAATAAAAATAAGTACGACATTTGGCACCGGCCCTATTTTTCTGGCGGCCGTGCCAGACCCCTACCCAAATTATGGAAGGGCCTATGATTTTTGCTGGGGTGCCGGGCTGGGCGCCGGCGTAATGATCAGTTTGGATGACAGGTT
Source organism: uncultured Mucilaginibacter sp. (assembly GCF_903913935.1). GTDB lineage: Bacteria > Bacteroidota > Bacteroidia > Sphingobacteriales > Sphingobacteriaceae > Mucilaginibacter. Next base: position 4,315 of record NZ_CAIWNH010000301.1, on the reverse strand, counting down.
TTTTTACGGCATTAATTACAGAGGGGCCTGGTTTAAAACCTATAGCGGAAACGCGTCAGATAATTTTTTACATACCCTTACCAGTGAGCTTGGATTTAAGATCATCAAGGGATGTTCCATAAGTGCCGAGCCGGGATACTTTGCCCTGCTGGGTCATTACAAGCACTACCCTGATTATGATAAAACCTACCCCTATTTAAGGATTTCCGTCAGGTTTAATGCATTGCTTTAGCTTTACGCTAAACATAAAAAACATTACCGTCAACCATTTCGTGCTCCTTTGGATGTTCATCGCCGTAGCCAACGATTATGGCCAGTTGAACAATATCAGCGTCAGGAATATTCAGTAAATGGTAGTCGGGGGTTTTCATCACGAATTTTGCAAAACCTACAGGGCAGGTTTCAAGGCCGATGGATTTGGCAACAAGCATCATATTTTGGGCACACATGCCCACATCCAGCGCACCCCAATCATCATCTTTGGGCGAGGTAATAAATATGACTAACGGGGCCTCATAAAATACGTGATCACTTTTTGTAACCAGGTCTACTATGGTTGAAAAATGAAAAAGACCCAGGCTCATTTTCACTACTTCTTTTAAACTAAGATCTTTTACCCCCTGCAGGGCTATGTGTGCTATTTCTTTGGAATAAGACCTGATCTTGTTTTTATCTGTCAGCACATAAAATTTCCAGGGCTGCCGGTTCATTGCCGATGGCGCCATTTTGCCGGCGGCTATAATACGGCATACCAGGTCTTTTTCAACAGGCGTGTCTTTATATTTCCTTACTGCACGCCTTTTATAGATGTTATTTATAACTTCATTCATCGTCCTATGATCTTGGGTGTAACTTATTTGCCGGGGTTGGATACCGGTTTATTTTGTTCTGCATGGTCTGCATAGTGCATTTAAACCTAAATGGAATGAGGCTGTTGTATTAAATCATATAGGTTTGCCATCGCTGAAAATCATCTCAAAACGGGTTTCTTTTCCGGGCACGCTGAAGAAAGACAACTTCCCGTTCATTAATTTAACATATCTTAAAACTATGTTCAAACCTAATCCTGTTCCGGGAATGTTCCCGGTATTATTTACCCTGTAAAATGCCGTAAACAGGTTTTTTTGGTCTTCCTCGGCAATGCCTATTCCGTTATCTTTAACACTTATAAAAATCCTCTCGCCGGCATACCTGGTTTCAAGCGATATGGTCGCCTGCTCGCCGGCATATTTAATCGAGTTGGAGATAAGGTTTACAATTGCGTTGTGCACCAGATGCTTATCCAGATCGACGATAATACTTACCTCAGATGGATTATATAATAGCTGTTGATGAGGTTTTAAACTCAACTCCATATCTTCTACAATAGATTCGCACAATTCTTTCAGGTCGAAATGCTCATTTTTTACCCTGACTTTACCCGTATTCAATTTTTCCAGTGATAAAAAGTCTTCTAAAATTGCGGTCAGGTTATTTACTGAGGATTTGATTTTATAGCTATGTTTTAAAACACCGTCAGGATCATTATTCCTGGCGTATTTCTCAATTAATGACAATGAAAGTATTACTGAACTTAATGGCGTACGGAATTCATGCGAGGCAATGGAAACGAAATTGGTTTTTAGCTCACTGATCTCCTTTTCCTGTTGGTAGGTCTTTACCCTATTGTTGAATTCGCGCCAGATGAACCAGATCAAAAAATAAACAATGATCAATATCATCACAGTGCCGCTTATAATAGCTATTTCAGTGCGTTCCCTGAGCTGGTTATTTTCTGCTTCTCTTATCACGAGCAACTTCTGTTCGGCCTGTTTGATGGCATTAATATCGGCAATTGCCATATCCATTTTTGCTTTTTCAAGTAAGACAATTTGTGCCGGAGACCTTTCTTTTTGCTGCTTTAATAATAACTGACCTGATTTCCAGTACTCGGTAAGAAAATTAAGGTCGTTGGATAGTTTTGATACTGTTTTAGTCTGCCCCCGGTTATCCTTCACCATATCAGCTAATATTTTGAGCTGCGCCTGCAGGTAAATTGAGTTCGTATTATATTCCTTTAAAAAACCGATCGATTTCGTGGTCACATAACGGCTTCTGCTGAGAGAAATTTCGTTTAAAAGATTGCCTACTGTATCTGCTTTATTATATACGCTATAAGCATGCTCAATCCATTTTTCTTTCTTATGCTGCCTGTCTGAATAATATAACGCAGAAGCTCCCACAACCAGTACCAATAACACAGCCGCAACCCGCCCAACATAAACCATTATGGGAAAGGCTTTCTTAATCTCCGCAGGAGTTACAGGCGACAATTTATTTTTTGTGGGTATTCCCATGATAGCCATTTGTTTTTATAAATATCCGCAATCCGCGCGCTGCACAGAATGATTAACATCACAAATAAACCTGATGATAAACAGGGAGTACTTTTTTGTTAAACTGCAGAAAGGCGATACCCATCCATGTAATATTGGGTTAATTAAATAATGCCAGCGGATCTATCACGTTATACAAAGCCATTTCGAGGCGTTTATCCAGCCCATAAACATCCTTGAATACCACAATAACGCCGTTTTGTACTTCACAAGTTAAATAAGTCACCTTTATCGGTATCGCCTTTTTTAAAATGAAATTTTGCGTTTTATTATGTTTTATTGCACGGCGTACGTCGGTTATTAAATTTTCTGAACCGTCGAGAGCCAGCATTAGGCCCGCAAGCTTTTCGGCTTGCTCAACCCTGATACAACCGTGACTAAAATCCCTGTCCTGCTCATTAAATAATTGTTGTTCAGGAGTATCGTGCAGGTAAATATCGTACACATTCGGAAACCTGAAGACAATAAGTCCCATTGAATTATCGCAGCCGGCTGATTGCCTGGCGGTGTACTTGCCGGGATTGTTACTGATCATTTCAAGGGTTTCCATACCGGGCGAAATGTAATTTCCTTTTTCTTCATATAACGAAATCTGGTTGCTCTCAAGATACTCGTGATCTTTCAATGCTTTTGGTAATATCTCCGTTTCAAATATTTTTTTGGGAACCCTCCATTCCGGTGCAGTAGTGAAATAACTAACTGCACTGTTTAGTGTTGGTGTTGGCCATGAAGGTTTGCCTACAATTACCTTAAACGCATAGGTGGTGTCGGGTTGGTGGAATTTGAGGGTGTACGACGGGATATTAATATCAATATAAGCGCTATCGCTTATACCAGCCCAGCGCAGCCTTTCCATATTAGCCGCGATCCTTCTTACTGTTGAGTCGGGGATATCATAACAATCACCCTGGTAAACACCTTCAAGCAGGTGCATCTGGTATTGCAGGTCGGCATAGGCCTTCACCTTCGGCTGAACACTGATGATCGATTTCATAAAATCTTTTTGCGGTAGCGCGGTCGCCAGGAAAGCATCGGCGTTAAAGCCCCCCTCAATACCTTTGTCTATTTTATCAGCCGTAAATTCGGGATTCAGTTTACCATAATGCAAATGGTTCATAAAAGCGATCACGGCATCGGTTAACATGATATCATATTTTGCCTTTTCAACATCATTTATCGTAAGTGGTTTTTCGAGAATGTTGTGCAAAAGATCATAAGACAAATCTTTGGGATGATAATCGTCATGGGACAAGCCGAACTGCAAAACGCAATCCAGCATCAGCATAGCTTCCCAGGTTTGTTTCGGGCTTTTTGCGGCATCTACCCATACAGGTTGAAAGCCATTGCGCTGATAAAAGCGCAATACCGACGTCGGATACAACAGGTTTGACCAACTCTTGCGTTCAAAGCCACTTTTTATTTCAACTGATATTGCCGTATCGGGTTTATCGGCAGTTAAACCCTGGCCATTCGCCTGTTTAGCTGAAGCCAGGTTACAAAACACAAAAAACCCGGTAACAAAAAATACAAGCAAAAAACAAATTTTGCGGCTTCCGCTAATTTGAATTATCGATCCGGCATGTGTTTCCATGGCTTAATTATTAACTATACAAATTTCATCATTAGCCAATTATTTGATAATGATTACAGTCACATAAAACCCTGATTGAAAACACCTTTAGACTTCACTAAATAAAAAAAGCGCCTTAAAAAAAGGCGCCTCCCTAACTGTAGACTTATAAATATTTGGTTTGACTAATGTTCAGCAATAAGTTTATTTTGGTGGGTTGAGCCTGCAACAAGCGAAAAGATTTCTTTTTTTGCTTCGCGGTAATCTGTCTAGTCCTGAAATAGGTTTACACATTAAGTAAACCCAAAATGGAGTATAAAAATGTGTCAGCAATCCTTTATGATCATAATGAAGGAGGCTTAGGTTACCG
>NZ_CAIWNH010000300.1 GCF_903913935.1 uncultured Mucilaginibacter sp. | reverse complement strand
TTTATTAAAATTAAAAAATAATATTCAAAAAAACTAATTATTTAAAATAAAACTACTTGATGAACAATAGCTTGCAAGTTATTTTCAACCTTCAGTCCACCTAATAAGAGAAAGTGTTAAATGCACACACCCTTATTTATTTAACCATGTAAATTTGAATATGAAACATTTTTTTATATATCTTTAATGTCCAGATTTGAGACAATTAATGTCATACAATATTCTTACCGATTGTGCGTTAGCCGAACTCCTTAATGAAGGAGATGAAGAGGCATTTAATCATATTTATAAGCGTTTTTGGAAAAAAATATATAACGAAACTTATAAACGATTAAAGGATACCGAAATAGCAGGAGACATCGTACAGGACGTTTTTGCTGATCTCTGGATAAAAAGATGTTCCAGGAAAATTGAAAACTTAAACGCCTATCTTATTAGCGCTGCCCGCTACCAGGTGTTTATGCAGTATAAAAAGACGGCTGTTAAATCATTTTTTGAGCAACCTTTGGAACTATTAAACCAGCCAGCCCTGATTGCTGATTCAATTCATGAGGTAAAAGAATTGAAAGATTGTATATACGAATGGATGAGTATGCAGCCAGAAAAGAGACGGGAAGTTTTCCGGTTAAAATTCATAGAAGATAAGTCAACCCGTGAAATTAGTGAAGTGCTGAATATTTCTCAAAAAACTGTCCAGAATCAGTTTACCATTTCGCTTCATAGTTTACGTTCCACCCTAAGTAAACTGCTATTATTGCTTTAGTTATTACCCGTAATTAAAATAATACCTTAACACTACTCTTTCCTGATATTAAAATGGCTTAACCATAATATGGCTTGCATTTCGCAATTGATTAAATAGTTGTAACAAAGCATCCTTATTTACCCCTTGCAATAGGGTATTAAAATTAATTAACGCTTTTTAATAAATATTTTTTAAGGGATGGGATTTAACATCAATTTTATATACTGTATATATATAGCCTGATAAAACGATGTCGTCCCCGATTATAAAAGAATTTCTGAAATTAAAAGAGAAGTATTTGAACAGAACAGCCACGCCTGCTGAAATTCAATTACTGGAACAATATTATGAGCTGTTTGCTGATGAACCAAATATGATTGACCAGTTAGCCGAATCAGAAATAGAAGTGCTGGAAAACCGCTTAAAAGACGGAATAATCAATAAAATCGAACTAAAAGAAAACAAAACCGTACCTTTTTACAAAGGCACCATGATGCGTGCTGCGGCAATACTCATTTTTGTTTTAGCAGGCACTTATTTATTATACAATAGGTATCACAAGCAGCCATTACAGGTTGCCCAAAATAAGTCCTTCAAAACTGATATAGCCCCAGGTGGAAATAAGGCGATTTTAACATTGGCCAATGGTTCAAAATTGATTTTAAATAATGCCAAAAATGGCAATATTTCTACGCAGGCTGGTACAAGTATTATTAAGCAGGATAGCCTGATCTCCTATAAAGCAATAGCCGCCAATAGTACCGAAATATCCTATAATACGATTACCATTCCAAAGGGTGGTCAATACCAACTGGTACTGGCTGACGGCACAAAAGTATGGCTGAACGCAGCCTCTTCTTTAAGATTTCCTACCGCATTTACCGGCAAAAACAGAACGGTTGAACTAACCGGAGAAGCCTATTTTGAAGTAGCTAAAAATAAAGACAAACCATTTAATGTAAAAACAGCAACCCAATCGGTACAGGTACTGGGCACACACTTTAACATTAATGCTTATGATAACGAAGCTAATATAAAAACCACCTTACTGGAGGGCAGCGTTAAGGTTTATGCTGCAAATACTAATGTGATGATCAGCCCTGGTCAGCAATCTGTATTAAAAAGCAATGGTTCTTTTGAGATAAAGCGCGACCTGGACATGGACGAGGTTGTAGCCTGGAAAAATGGCACATTCCAATTCAATGAAGCTGATATACAAACAGTTATGCGGCAAATCTCCAGATGGTATGATATTGATGTTGAATATAAAGGAAAATTGCCTGCGGACCTTTACAGGGGGAAAATTTCCCGCAATGTGAATGTATCACAGGTATTAAAAATATTAGAATTAAGCGGTATTAACTTTACGATAGAAGGGAGAAAAATTATTGTAAGATCATGAGACAATCCCTTTTTTAGGTTAAGCGGCCAGGCTGCTTAACTGATGCCAATAAAAAAGCCGGAAAGTGTTGCGAGCACCTCCGGCCAAATGGCTGGGCTAAACGAAAAATGTAAATAACCTATTTAATTAATTATCAACCCAAAAACCAAACAAAAGTATGGAATTTTCTACTCTTTATGAGCCGCGAAATGAATACAGGCGGCTCAATAAAATCTTACTGGTTATGAAGCTGACCACCATTATTTTACTTACCGTTTGTTTGCACATTAGTGCGGCAAGTTTCAGTCAAAACATAACGATTTCGGAAAAAAATGCATCCCTTGAATCGGTATTTAATAAAATTGAAAAGCAAAGCGGGTATACCTTCTGGTATAAAATTGAATTGATCAAATACTCACCCAAAATTTCACTGAATGTAAAAAATGCTACTTTAGATCAAACCTTAAACTTGTGTTTTAAAGATCTGCCCTTAACTTATGTTATTGTACAAAACACCATTGTACTAAAGTTAAAGCCTGAAAATGACGCGGTAAATACCGTTCAGGCACCGCTTCCAATAAAGATTACCGGAAAGGTAGTCGACGAAAAAGGCGAGGCATTAGCCGGTGCATCCGTAAAAGTAAAAGGGACAAATGCGGGTACGACGACCGACGTTAATGGCCAGTTCAGCATTGATGTACCCGAAAATGGTATTTTACTCGTAAGTTTTATCGGATATAAAAGCCAGGAAGTGCCTGTAAACGGCAGCAAATCAATAAACATCAGGCTTGCACCTTCAGATGGATTGAACGAAGTGGTGGTAACTGCCCTCGGCATAAAACGGGAAGCAAGGTCATTAGGGTACTCTGCGCAGGCAATTTCAGGAACTGATATGAATAAAGTGAACCCTCCTGATATAGCGACGGGGTTAATGGGAAAAGTATCAGGTTTAAATGTTACCCAGCCCAATGGGGTTGAAGGAGCCTCCACCCGTATCGTTATCAGGGGTAATAATAACCTGCTCGGAAATAACCAGGCACTGATCGTTATTGACAACGTTATCATTAATAACGAACCTGTCCAGCCAAAAGGAGTTGTCCAGTCGTTCGCTGATGCAACAAATGGGGGAAATACAGATGTTTCGCAGCCCCCGGTAGATAATGGCTCGTTTTTAAACAGCTTAAACCCAGATGATATCGAAAGCATTGACGTACTAAAGGGCCCAACCGCGGCAGCTTTATACGGAGCGCGCGGAGCGAATGGCGTTATACTTATTGTTACCAAAAAGGGAGGCAAAAAATCCGGATTTGGCGTTGATTATAACTATACCTATCGTGTTAATGACCCATACAGGTTTATTAAAACCCAGAGCGAGTACGGTAATGGTATGACAGAAGATCTTTATTCTGCCAACGCCCAGTTTTATAAGGATGGCAATGGCAATAACCGGGAGGAACAAATTGGCGGCGACCCTTATGGTTCCCTGGGAAATATACCTGGAGCCTATGTAAGCCCGGGAGTTACCAGCGCAGCAGGCCGGCCCGTTCTATAACTACATTGGCTTTCCGGGAGATGGTGCATCATGGGGACCTAAAATGTCAGGCCAACCATTAGTTTGGTGGGATGGACAAACCAGGCCATACACAGGCAATTCTAATATTTTCCAAAGCTTTTACCGGAAGGGCAATACACAAACTCAAAATATAGCCGTTTCAGGCGGCGGCGAACTTGGTACGCTGCGCGTATCCTATACCAGGATGACAAACGATGCTATAACCTATAACAGCAATAACGCCACCAATACCTTCAATGTCGGTGCTTCTATTAACATTAGCCCGAAGGTAAAGATTGACGCAACAGCCAGTTATATTAATTTGAAAAAATTTAATCCGCCAAATATATACGGCGAAAGCGGGTCTTCAGGAAACATTGGTGTTGGTTATATGACGGTTTACAACTTACCAGCAGATTACAAGCCCATTGAAAGAGGACTGACCACGCTACCGGATGGGTCGCAGAATCCTATACTAAAACAATCGCCCGCTGAATATGGCCAACAATATTACTGGTGGAATACCTTCAATGATAACACCACGCTTACACAAAATCAATTTGTAGGCTCCCTTTCGCTTAATGCCGAAATTACGCCATGGCTAAAGGCTATTGGCAATGTCGGCCTGGATTACTATACTAACGAGTATATAACTCAAAATTACCCCACAGATGCGGCAGGTTTGCAGGGTTCATACGGCTATGACCTGGCAAGGACATCTACCAATAACCTGGATGGCCGTTTTGTTTTTCATAAAGATAAGTTGTTGAAAAACTTTAATGCCAGCCTGTCAGTGGGTGCAAGACACTATTATACCAATATGTATGATATCGCGTCAAATAATCCGGGGCCGTTTAATTATCCATTCCTTTTTAACCTGAGCAATTATAATGGCAGCACGCCAACTACTCTTAATCCGGCAGAGAACAGGTATGTTCAGGAAATAAACTCTGTATATAGTTTATTAAACCTTTCCTATAAAAATTACCTGTTTTTAGATCTGTCAGGAACCAATGACTGGTCGTCGACACTTCGCCCTACAAACTGGAGCTACTTCTATCCTTCAGCAAGTTTGAGCTTTGTATTTACAGACGCGTTTGATATGAAGTCGGTAAAAGACTGGCTGAGCTATGGCAAATTGCGGCTCGGCGAAGCAGAAAGTGCCAACGCATATTTACCCTATCAAAACGGGCTTACTTACAGCCCGACTAGTACAACTGGTTTTAAAACAGGGTTAAATTTACCAAGCTTATATCCAACAGACTTACAGCCGCAACGTTCAAGATCATTTGAGATCGGTACTGACCTGGGCTTTTTTAACGACCGTTTAGATGTAAACTTTACTTATTACAACACCTATTCAGATCATCAGGAGATACAAGTCCCTACCGAAACAGCATCAGGTGTGAACTACGTATTGATTAACTCGGGTGCTTTACGTAACAGGGGTATTGAATTAACCATAAAGGGAAAAATACTTCAGACCAAGGATTTTTAGTGGGATATGACCTTGAACGCGGCGCATAATCAAAATACTGTTGTAGCGTTGGAACCTGGCATTAATTCATTGCAACTAGGCTCATGGTTTGGTAGCAATGGCGTGCTGATGAAAGTTGACGTCGGCAGTGATTACGGCAGTATTTACGGGCGCGACTACAAATATGCCCCTAATGGCCAAAAAATAGTAAACCTGATATATGCCGATGGTACAAATACCGGAAACGGGCCTGTGCTTGGCTCGCAATATGCCACCACTGATGACATGGTTAAAATAGGTGATGCCACGCCAAAAATAACAGGTGGTATTTCACAGAACTTCCGCTATAAAAACTTTAGCGTATACATTTTGACTGATTTTAAAATTGGCGGCCAGATCTGGTCAGGGGACTACGCAACTATTATGGGCCAGGGACTTGCACCTGAAACAGTTTACGAAAGGGATGGCCATGGATTGCCATATACCTATCCTGATGGAACCAAAGCAAATGTTGGTGTGATATTGCCAGGTGTTGTGTCCACCGCCGGCGGTGGATATACAACAAATACCAATGTGGTAAATCCATGGTGGAAATATGCCGGTAATTATCAATCATGGGATAATGACCCGATAGTACGCACCAACTCAATATTTAATGATTCATGGGGAAAATTGCGTGAGTTATCTATTACTTACAATTTGCCAAAGGAGTTTATACAAAAATCTAAGGTATTCCAATCCATGTCGCTCTCATTAATCGGGCGCGATTTGTTTTACCTGTTTACCACCTTGCCAGATAGGATAAACCCAGAAAGTCTTGTAAGCAGCGGAAATGTTCAGGGCATCCAATTTGGCGGTTTACCAGGTGTACGTTCTTACGGTATTTCTGTAAAAGCGGGATTTTAATAGGATTATTAAAAACTTAAAAAGCAAACGTTATGTTAAAGTATCATCATATAAAACAATATACAGCCATAGTAATTGCTACGGTTTTCATCACAGCAATTCTTGCGTCCTGTACGAAGAATTTTCAAAAAGAAAATGCTACTTATAGTGGCCCCGCATCAGCGACACTTTCACAACTTTATACTGGCATTGGGGCTAACTTAGATCGCGCCGCCGACATAGGCGACAACGCCGAGGCAAGGTGGCTGTATCCTATTACACAATTAGGCGCCGTATATGCCGTATCTGATTTCGGCTTCGAAGAGAACCAAAACTGGCAATTATTCTACGCAAACTTACCTGCCATGAATCAAATGCTCAGTACAATGCAATCAAGCCCTGATTCTGCCTCCTATATCAACGCCGAAGGTATGGTAAAGGTACTTAGGGCGTACCAGGCACTGGAGTTATCAAATACTTATGGCGACATGCCTTATTTCAAAGCTGGCCGGGCATTCTCCGGTTCTACTGCCGATCTTAAAGTACCTTTTGATAAACAACAGGCAATCTATTTATCCTGTTTAAGTGACCTGGCCTGGGCTGTTAATCATTTTAATACCACCAGCACTTCTCAGTTTACGTTTGGTTCCGAGTTTCTTTTAGGGAATAATATTGCGCAATAGAAAGCGTTTGCCAATTCGCTGCGTTTACGTTACGCACTTACTATGTACGACAAAGACAATACAGATGCCGGGCCAATAATAGCCGACGCACTCACTAAACCCTTATTAACTGATCCGGTTGCGGATGTAGTTGGCCTTAGCCAGGCAAATGTTCCCGATATATCCTTTGACATAGACGGGGCCGGCAGAGCTTTCTTTTTTCGCCAGGAAAGCCGTGCAAGGATGGGGAGTACCCTTTGGAACTTATTGAGCGATAATAACACCGATAGCGGGATATTCGATCTGAGAGCGACAATATATTTCGAAAAAAACGGAAATGGTGAATGGGCTCCTTATCCGCAAAACCCGGTTACCCCGGTATCTGATGGTGGCGATCCATATAATACCAAGAGAGATCCTGCCAACGACGGTTGGGGGGCGCCGGCCTACAAGGCAGGCAATTTATATTCAGACTATAACTATTACTGGGGGCGTGATGGAAATATCTCCGGATCAACCGGCGCATGCCCTGAAATTTTTATGTCGGCAGCAGAAACGTACTTTTTGAAAGCTGAGGCATATGCAAGAGGTGCGGGCGTTGCGCAAAACAGTGCTGCGGCAAAAAGTGCATATGAATCAGGGGTAACAGCATCGCTTACTTTTTGGAAAAATATGGCT
>NZ_CAIWNH010000299.1 GCF_903913935.1 uncultured Mucilaginibacter sp. | reverse complement strand
CTAAATAAAAAAAGTCCATAGACAACGGCTAAGATTGTAAATGGACTTGTTTGGTGGAGAATATCGGAGTCGAACCGATGACCTCTTGCATGCCATGCAAGCGCTCTAGCCAGCTGAGCTAATCCCCCGTTGGGACGGCAAAACTAACAAAAAGTTGATAAACAGAAAATATAATTCTTGCATACGGGTTATTGATAACGTTTTGCTGAAATTTGCAGCAAAATCATTCATAACTTTGTAACTTACAATTTGTAATATATTTTATTTAAAATTGCTGTATGGACGAAGAATCGGCTTTTATGCGATTTTGGCTATTTGTGAAGCGGCAATGGTTATTTCTTTTCCTGCCCTTGTTTCTTGCCGCAGCTTATTTTTATACCTCGTCTTTAATCACTGAATATAAAGTAAGTTCGCGTATTGCCCTGAAAAACCTGGAAGGCCAAACGGCTGCAAGCCAGCTAAGGTCAAAAGCCCTGGTTGGAAAAGCTTTAAGCCAGTTGTCATATCAGGTAAGTTTTTATAACGATACTGCTCCTCAAAAAGAGGTATTCCCGGATTCGGTACCGTTAAAGCTGGAGTTTGTTAATATACCTAATTCAAAACCGACCGGCCAAATGGCAGTTCAGGCACTTGACAACGGGCAGGTTGCGCTTACCAATGGTGACACTATTAAAAATTATGCTTATCGTGAGTTGATTTCCGGGCCCTACGGCGATTTTCGGGTAATTAGCAATGGCGGGAATAAGCCGGATAATCAAAATTATATCGTAAAGATCAACGATAGTACTCAGTTATACAGCCATTTTTATGAAGGGTTGCAGGTAGAGGCCGATCAGCAAGGAAATGGGTTGACGGTAAGCATTACAGATCCGAATGCACAAAAAGGGGTTGTTTTTTTACAGACCTTGTTTAAGGTTTATAATGGGTTAAATCAACAAAAAATCACTTCGGAAATTTATACGGAGACTGCGCCCGTTAAATCCAGGAATAATGCGGAAACAAAAGCGCCGCAAAGCCTTGCCGCCTTGCATGAAAAAGCAAGAAACCTGAATGAGGAAATTTCAACATTAAAGGCCCGAATGCTTACCCTTCCAAAAGGCGGAGCTAAAGATGAAATAACCTCTACCCATGATCAGGCAAAAATATATCGGGAAATGTCGCCCTATATCAAGAAGCCGGTTAAGGAATTTGTACAGGTTCCGCATGCAAACGAGGTTAATGATGCTGATCTGGATGAGGAGGTAAGCCAGTATAATGAAGCGCAGTCATACCGTCGCGAATTGATGAACAATGGGCAGCACAACAAAGCTCAGATCGATAGTTTGAACAGACGACTGGCAGTTTTACAAAGCGAGATCGTACTAAAGTTAAATAAAGATATCAAAGATACGCCTGAGGGGCATCATGCCGACCCCAATCCTTCGGCGTTAAAAGAAAAGATCGCTTCTAAACAGGAGTTGCTGGCGGCTGTAAATAAAGAGATCGCCCGTGCCGATCAAAAACCTGAAGTGAAAACGACGGCTAAATTGACTGCCCCCGCAAAGATAGTCGCAGAAAATGTTGCCGAACCGGCTTTGGTTATTGTATCCGGCCCCGAAAAAAATATTGCTGTTTTGCCTCCCAACTACCTGCTTTATTACAGCAGCGCATTGCTTGCCGGACTATTTGTTCCCTTTTTCGCATGGGCGGCTCGCAGAATGGGTAGGGCCCGACCTGGGCTTATAGACAAAGAAAAACTGGCCGAAAAATTACAGGATATTTTTGCAGTAAAGCAGATCGACTAGTCATCTTCTCCAAATTACTTCTCATTACGGTTTTTGTAAAACATTGAATATTAATAAATTATTTATATCATTTTTCATTTGCCGATTTTTTTTTAAATTTAAACGAAATTAGTTAACCCGATCTACCAATTGCCAGGGTTCTACTCTTGGTCGACTATTGATATCTATGAAGAACAGTTTACTCGTATTCCTGCTCCTATTTGCAGCTATCCGGGGATCAGGCCAATGTACTTTAAGTGTTAATCTAACTTCCTCTGGCCCCGCAATATGTTCAGGAGGAAGTGTGGTGTTGTCCGCCAACGCATCGGCCGGGACTGCTCCCTATTCGTATGCCTGGAGTACCGGTGAAACTACCAGTAGTATCAGTGTCAACAAGGCAGGTACCTATACCGTTATTGTTTCGGATAAAACTCCTGGATGCACGTCAATTAAGCAAACTATAACTATTGTCAACGGTGTCGCACCAGCAGCTCCGACAGCGGCCAATGCGATCGCCTGCCTTAATTCATCTGCGACACTCACAGCGACTGCACCAGGAGGGACTTACCAATGGTATGATGCTCCGGTAGGTGGAAATTTCCTGGGAACAGGGTCCACCTTTATCACACCCGTGATAGTTACTGATCCCACAATTTTTTATGTACAAACAACACTAAACGGTTGTACTAGTCCGAGGACACCGGTCACCGTAAACCTGCAACCTAATCCCGGCAAGAGTAATGCAACCGTTTGCTCCGGTGATCCGGCAACGCTGGTTGCGGGAGGTGTGGGCACATTTGCATGGTATAATAACAGCAATGGTACGGGTACGCCGGTTGGTACAGGCAATACATTCGTTACCCCGCCCTTGTTCGCTACAACTACATATTACGTAGTTTTAACTGGTCCTACAGGATGCTCGAGTGCACCTGTCGCAGTTGTAGCTACGGTTACGCCGCCCCCCGCGGCACCAGTCGCTGCCGGTACGTCGGTATGCTCAGGAAGTGCGGTCACGCTACATGCCACAGGTGCGGGCACGCTTGATTGGTTTACATCAGCTTCCGGCGGAACGTCATTGATATCTAGCCCCGATTTTACCACACCACCGCTAAATGCAACAACTACTTATTATGTACAATCTACCGTAAATACCTGTGTTAGTCAGCGTACACCGGTGCAGGTAGTAGTTAATGCAATTCCACCAGCACCAACATTTGCTGCTATCGCTCCAATTTGTGCCGGTTCAAGTATAACACTGACGCCAACTGGCCCCGGTGGGACCTATAAATGGTATAGCGCAGCTGTGGGAGGCGTGTTGCTTGCCTCCGGACCTTCGTTTACAACACCGGTGCTTAACAGTACAACGAGCTATTATGTACAGGATGTAAGCGGGTGCGGAAGTGCATTAACTCAAGTTGACGTGGTTGTGAATGCACTCCCGGCAGCTCCTTCAGCATCAGGACAGTTTATTTGTTCGGGTACATCGGCAACATTAACTGCTACTGCACCGGGTGGCATTTATCAATGGTACGATGCTGCGGTTGGTGGCAACCTGCTCTTTACTGGCGCGACCTTTGTTACACCCGCCCTTGCAGCAAATACAACCTACTTTGTACAAACTACAGTTGCTGGTTGCACCAGCGCACGAACGGCCGTTTCTGTTAATATTCTTGCCCCACCGGCTGCACCTGTAGCACCTGGCGCAACCATTTGCCCGGGCAGTATAGCTACTTTGAGCGCAACGGCACCTTCCGGTAATTATGGCTGGTATGATGCCCAGGTCAACGGTAATTTATTAGCCACCGGCTCTGTTTACAATACGCCTGCAATCAATGCAAATACATCATACTATGTTGAGGCAATCAACGCTTCCGGATGTTCGAGTACGCGTACTCAGGTACTGGTGACAGTTAGTTTACCACCTGCTGCTCCAACTGTAAATCCAATTCCCGCAGTTTGTCCGGGAAGCCATGCTACATTAACTGCTGTGGGTGCAGGTACTATCAACTGGTACGATGCCGCTGTTGGCGGAAACTTATTATTTACCGGCGCCACATATACTACCCCTGTATTAGCTGCATCAACCAATTATTGGGTTGAATCAACAACTACATGCCCGGGGGCGCGAACTCAGGTTACCGTTAATGTAACCGCTGTTGCTAGTCCTCAGTTTAAATATTCAACGGCAACTTTTTGTCCAACGGGACCCAACCCAAGCCCGGTTATTAATAACCCGCTTGGAGGTACATTCAGTGCAGCACCTGCCGGTTTGGTATTTGTAAGTACCGCTACCGGTCAGATCAATCTTTCTGCCAGCACACCCGGTACCTATACAGTATCATTCCTTGGCAATGGCGCCTGTCCGGTTACGAATACCGAAGTTATTACCATAACCAGTACGCCAAATGCCCAGTTCTCCTATGCCGGACCATATTGCCCCAACCTGGTAAACGTTGCGCTGCCAACATTTGCTCCCGGCGCAAGTGCAGGAGTTTTTTCTGCGAGTCCGGCAGGTTTAGTATTTACTAATACCAACACTGGTCAGTTCGATCCTTCTGCTTCCACGCCTGGCACCTATACGGTAACCAACACCATAGCTGCGAGCGGAACCTGTTCATTGTCAACATTTAGTGCAACGGTTGTTATCAATCCTCCGATATTTATATCAGCCGGGCCTAATCAATCGGTGGCATCAGGTACACCGGTTACATTAGCTGGTTCAATCAGCGGAGCTGTAAGCACCGGTACCTGGTCTGGCGGTACGGGTTCATTTTCGAATCCAAATGCTTTGAATGCAATATATACGCCCGGGCCCGGAGAAGTCAGCGCTACGCTTACGCTTACTTCGGCTACTCCGGCAGCACCATGTACCATATTGTCGCGCACGGTAACCATCAAGTTTAATGCTGTACCAACTGCGCCTACTGCGCTAGGTACTACTGTTTGTCCGGGTAGTGTTGCCACTCTAACTGCGACTGCGCCAGGTGGAACTTATCAATGGTACGATGCCAACGTTAACGGTACGCTTCTGCAAACCGGTCCAACATTTGTTACCCCTCCCATTGTTGCCAATACGAGCTATTATGTACAAACAACTGTCGGAGGGTTCACCAGTACAAGAACTAAGGTTACTGTTATACTGAATACCACACCCGCCGCGCCAGTCGCTGCCGGGGTTCCTACGTGCTCGGGAAGTTCCGTTACCCTGACAGCCTCTGGTTCGGCAGGTGGTTACGAATGGTACGATGCCCAAACCGGTGGTAATTTATTATCTACCAATAGCACCTATACAACTACCACGCTGACTGTTCCTACAAGCTATTATGTACAATCAGTAGTGAACGGTTGCCCAAGTACCAGGACAAAAGTGGATGTTACTATATTGCCTGTTCCGAATATAACAAGTGCTTCTACAGGCAGTATTTGTAGCGGAACCGCACAGAACTATACGATAACTTCGAGTGTTGCCGGGGCTACTTTTACCTGGAGCAGGGCTGCTGTTGCTAATATAAGTAATCCTGCTGTTGCAGGTCAGAATACTGCACTTATTAACGAATCGCTCATTAACACCGGGAATAGTCCGGTCAACGTGACCTATGTTATTACTCCGACTGCAGCCGGATGTTCGGGAACTGCATTTGATTATGTGGTTACTGTTAACCCTTCACCAACCCTCAGTAGTAATCCAACTGCCTCGGTATGCAGCGGTTCTTCGGTTGCCTATACAATCGCTTTTAACAATCCGGCAGGAGTAACGTTTACCTGGAGCAGAGCAGTTGTGCCTGGTATCAGCAACCCTGCCATAGCAGGTCAAGCGTCAAATACGATCCAGGAATCGCTTTTTAATACAACCAATGCCCCAATTGTTGTAAATTATGTTATTAACTACCAAACTGCCAGTTGTACGGGGTTAGTGTTTACACTACCGGTAACAGTTAACCCTACTGCAACAATTACAAGCTCTCTGGTTGGCACAGCATGTACAGGAGTGGCTCAGAACTATGCGATCACTTCCAATGTTGCAGGAGCAACTTACTCCTGGAGCAGGCAGCCTGTGCCGGGCATCAGTAACCCGGGCGTGCTGGGGCAAAATTCTTCTACTATAACCGAAACGTTGATCAACAATACCGCACAACCTGTAGTTGTAACCTATGCCATTACGCCAATATTTGGGGCTTGCAGCGGTACTCAGGTTTTGTATATTGTAACAGTTTACCCTACCGTTCCTACACCTACGGCCAATAACAATTCGCCAGTTTGTGTCGGAACTACGCTCAATTTGCAGAGTCCATTGATACCAGGAGCAGTTTACCACTGGTCGGGCCCTAATAATTTTTCATCGACGTTACAAAATGTTGCAATTCCAAATGTAACACTGGCAGACGCTGGCATCTATAGTTTGTATATAACACTTAATGGCTGTCAGAGCCCGACAGTAACAACTAAAGTTACTATTGACCCGCCACCTATTGTAGATCCCGGGGTCGATCAGCCTGTCTGTGTTAATACAGCCTCGGTACAACTGGCAGGTTCGGTGAGCGGAGGGACAACCACGGGCGTTTGGTCTACAAGCGGCACAGGCACCTTTTCACCCGCGGCAAATGTGTTAAATGCCCAATATCTCCCATCTGTTGCCGATCAAAATTCGGGCGCTGTTACGCTTACTTTGGCATCAACCAGTAAGGATAATTGTAGTGTAGTGACCAAGTCGATCACGATCACGTTTAAATCGCCATCCATCACCAGTCACCCTACCGATCCAACATGTTCAGGCACGGCGTTAAACTATACCATCACCTCCGATTTTCCTAATGCCACATTCACCTGGTCGAGGGCAGCTGTGCCTGGCATAAGTAATGCCCCGGTAGTTGGACAAAATACCGCTACGATCACCGAAACGCTCATCAACAATACCAATAATCCTATAGCTGTACCTTATATTATCACGCCGGTGGCAGGTACTTGTCCGGGTGCACCATTTACATACACTGTTACGGTAAATCCTATTCCTGCGGTACCAGCACCAACTTCTAATTCGCCGGTATGTACGAATACTGACATTCATTTAAAGGCACCTGCTATTCCGGGAGCAACCTATTCGTGGACCGGCCCTAATGGATGGAAATCTAATTTGCAAAATCCAAGTATCGTCAATGCGATCTTTGTTAATAATGGTACCTATTTTCTTACAATTACAGTTAATGGCTGTACTAGTCCTCCGGGATCTACAGATGTTATTGTCGATCAATTGCCATTGGCAACAGTTGGTAATAAACAGATAACCGTTTGCCCTTCTGTAAACCCTATTGCTATTACGGGTACTGTTTCGAGCGTGTCACATACAGGGCTATGGTCTACCAACGGCTCGGGTACTTTTTTACCTGCACCAACCAGTTTAAACGCTCAGTACATACCATCGGCACAAGATGTTGCTGCCGGGGGAGTAACCCTCACCTTGTCATCAACCACACCTGATAATTGTTCAATATCGACCGATCAAACTGTTGTAAAATTCCAACTATTGACCGCAGTTACGGCGGGTAATAGCCAGTCAGTTTGCTCGCAAAGCGGAGCTAAACTTGGCGGGAAAATTACAATACCGGGTGGTGGCGTCTGGAGCTCGTCTGGCACGGGAAGTTTTAGCCCCAGTGCATCACAACTGGATGCAACTTACTACCCAAGTGCAGCTGATATTGCAGCTGGTTCGGTGGTTTTAACGCTTACAGCAAATGGCGCTGGTACTTGTTATATTCCAACGGATCAATTGACAGTTAAGTTTATTCCGCCACCAACAGTAAGCATTAAAGGACCGGTTTATGTTTTGAAAGGCCGTACCGTAACCCTGGTACCAACCGTAAGCGATCCTAATGTTACCTATGCCTGGTCGCCTAATGTAGATATCAGCAGCAATACCGCTGCCGAGCCGGTCATTACAGGCAATGTTGACCAAACCTACACGCTGAATGTTATTGATGCCAGAGGTTGCATAGGCACTGCTACAGTAAATGTGATCGTATCACCGTTGATCAACGTGCCCAATAGTTTTACCCCAAACGGCGATGGTGTTAATGATCTTTGGAATATTAAAGGATTGGAAGCTTATTCACAGGCGACCGTTGATATCTTTGACCGGAATGGTCAAAAAATATTCCATTCTGTAGGGTATGGTGCCGCCTGGGATGGAACGTATAATGGAAAGCAAGTGCCTTACGGTGTTTATTATTATATCATCGACCCCAAATTTGAAGGACTTCGTGTAATTTCCGGTTACGTTACTGTGATACGTTGATCAAAAAAAATTCAAGACTATGCAAGGGTTTTCGATTGTCCTGATCGAATAAAATTTCCTTTGTATTAAGCTATAGGGCCAGTTTTAGGGATTTTTTTAAAAAAGTAAAGCCCCTGATGGGCAGGGGCCTTTACTAACCAATTATAAACCTAAATTATGAGAAGACT
>NZ_CAIWNH010000298.1 GCF_903913935.1 uncultured Mucilaginibacter sp. | reverse complement strand
TGTAAAAACCTCATCTGCGCTTTCCTTAGGTTGAAGTGGTAGTGAAACTCAAAATAAAAATTGAAATCGATTTCAATTTATTCTATATATTGATTTGAAATACAATAGATTACAAAGGTTTTACCAACTATTTTTGGCAATTATATCAAATAGACAAGACTTGAATTGACACGAATTTCACGAATGGGAACGAATTTCACGAATCAGATTTATGAAATTCGTTCCTGATCGTCTGTATTGGGGTTAATTATTTCTTTCTCATCCACCTGCTCAGTTAAGGCTGTTTCTTCCCGCGTGTTCAAATCTTTTACGTATTGAACTTTCAAATGATCATAAAGAGAGTGCTTATCTACCAAAACAGACACCAGGCTGGCTATCATCCCTGCCAAAATGAGGTGAAATATCACATTATGCCTGTCTGTCATTTCCAATACTAAAATTACAGAGGTAAAGGGCGACCGGGTAACTCCTGTTAAAAACCCCACCATCCCGGATAAAATCAGCATATTGGTATCAATATCCGATACTTTAAACCAACTAGCTACCAACGAGCCAACACTTGCGCCTGCAGCAAGCGCCGGTGCAAATATACCGCCCGCCGCACCGGTTGTAAATGAAAATAATGGTCCGCAAATTCTCAGCAATGGTGTGTACCAATGAACATACTTATTAGCAGTAAATAAAGTAGTTTCCATAATATCCTTGCCTGACCCTAACACCTCTTTATTGACATAAAAAGCAAGCAGCACCATCATCAATGAACATCCAGTAACAAATAAAACGTGATGGGCTTTGGTTTTAAACTTCGCCTTCCAGGCAAAAATAAAAAGAATCAGTTTAGACATACTGCTACCTAATAAACCGGCAATCAGCGCTACGAGTGCCACTCCAAAAAATATAGAGGCGGAAAGGCCATCTAATTTAGGGTAACCAAGATATAAATAAGGACCCAATAAAGCCTGCGCCGATAGACCGGCTATGATCACTGATGAAAATATCGCCGTTTTATAATAGCTGAAATGCGTTTTTGTCAATTCCTCAATGGCAAATACAATACCACCTAATGGTGTGTTAAATGCTGCGGCAAGGCCAGCGGCGGCTCCCGTAACCATCATATTGCGTTTGGCAATTTTAGGCCACCATTTCGGCAATACCTGGTAAACAATTTTATAAACCGAGGCTGCTATGTGAATGGTAGGCCCCTCCCTTCCTATTGCTCCGCCCCCTATCGCCATAATCAAGCTTGATAACACTTTAATTACGATGATACGGAAACTTAAAAGCTGATCAACCAAATGATTTGTACGGGGTGAGGTAACTTGTATGGCAGCCATAACCTGCGGGATACCACTTCCCCGGGCGAAGGGAGAAAAGCGCTGCACCAGCCACCAGGCCAGCAAAAAACAAAGCGGAGACAGGATAAACAACATCCACATATGGTGCTTCATTACCATTGCAGTTATATCTTCGGCACCTACAAAAAGTTTAGTGTATAGCACCGCAAAAAGACCTGTTATTACAGAAGCGATCCAGAATGGGATAGCCTGGAGGGCGTTCTTTTTTAAATTTTCGTTTCGGATCCTGTCAAATGACCGTTTTAATTGAAGCCTGATTTTCTGAATAATAATGTTCATGGAAAAAGTTAATGGTTCATAGTTGATGGTTCATAGGAGAAAAACGCTGTTTAATTGATAGATTTTACCATGAACTATCAACCATGAACCACGAACTCCTATATTTGCAGCAT
>NZ_CAIWNH010000297.1 GCF_903913935.1 uncultured Mucilaginibacter sp. | reverse complement strand
GGCCGGTGGGCGATTCTTTCCTTATTTTTTTGATCAAACGGTTAAAAACCGTACGCAGGTCTGATGCAAATTGAAGGTTCTGCTGATGTTCCATTTAAATAGTAAGCTAAACTTATTAGTTTTCCTTACAAATATCGAATATTTGGGCGGTGGTTTTATCATTTAAATGCAAGAAGGTAATTAAATTGCATCTTAAAGTCTCCTCTGCAGGGGGAGATTATTCCTGCCGTTATTTTATGTTTAACGGCACTCCTTAGTGCTATACAGTTTAACGGGGCTCAAATAAAAACAACAAATGCCAATTATATTATTAAACTTGTATTTGCGTTAAAAGAAACTGAATAGTGCTGAATTATGAATACGGCCGGTAACTATGAGCTTTTGATTGAAAAGATAAACCTGTTTATCCGTAAATACTATTTTAACCAGTTTTTGCGGGGGCTTATCTTCCTGGGCGCAGGGCTGTTTTCGGCCTATGTCGTGATCACTGTAAGCGAGTATTTCGGCAATTTTAATATCCTTTTCCGTACCGTCCTTTTCTACTTTTTTATTTTCCTCAATATCGGCTTTATTTGCTGGCTGATTCTGCCATCCTTATTGGCCTGGCTAAAATTAGGCAAAACGTTAACCCATGACCAGGCGGCTGAAATTATCGGGAAACATTTTGGAGATGTAAATGATAAGTTGCTCAATACACTTCAGCTTAAAAAACTTTCTGAGGCGGATCCGCAGCACCGGGCATTGATTGAAGCCGGCATCGACCAAAAAATAGAAACACTAAAACCGGTTAGCTTTCCGGCAGCTATTAATATTAAAGAGAATGCTAAATATTTAAAGTGGGTAATATTCCCGGCGGCAATCATTTGTATTATTGCTTTAGCCGCGCCTTCGGTACTTACCGAAAGCACCAAAAGGCTCATCAGGCATAATGAATATTTTGTGCCGGTAGCGCCATTTAATTTCATTGTACAAAACAAAACATTGTCGGTTGTACAGGGCGATGACCTAAAGCTTGACCTGAAATTGCAAGGTGATAAGCTCCCGGCGGATGTTTATGTTGAAACAGCACACAACACCTTTAAACTGGATAAGGAAAATATCAGCAAATTCCATTACCTGTTTACCAATATACAAAAAAACACATCATTTAAACTTACCGCAAATGGCTTTACCTCTATGCCCTATGAAATTAAAGTAAATTTGCGCCCGGCATTGCTGCATTTTGATGTTGACCTGGATTACCCTGCCTATCTGCATAAAAAAAATGAAACCATACCAAATGCCGGCGATTTGACCGTTCCTGCCGGAACCGTAGTAAAATGGAACTTCCATACCCAGAACGCAACCTCCATGCTGTTTTTGATAAATGGAAACGCAGGAACGCTTAATCCTGCTGCGCCGGATGTGTTTGAGCATAAGGAAAGAATTATTAAAAACAGCGTATATAAAATTACACCGCTTAATACGATGGTTAATCATAGCGATTCGGCCAGTTACCGGGTAAATGTAATAGCCGACGAAATGCCGGCAATTACAGTTCAGGAAAAACAGGACTCGATCAGCATCAAGACACTTTATTTTAACGGAAATATACAGGATGATCATGGGTTTTCGTCACTCAGCTTTAATTATAAAGTGGGTGACCCGGGAGATAAGGCAGCCCTTAAAACCTTTTCCAAACAAGTAAAAGCTGATCTGGGCCAAACACAAGCCAGTTTCTTTTACTACTGGAATTTGAAAGACATGGGTATAAAACCCGGTGACCAGGTAACTTATTATTTTGAGGTGGCTGATAATGATGGCGTGAATGGACCCAAGAAAGTGCGTTCTCCCGAACATTCCCTTCACATCCCCGATGCTGCGGAATTGAATAACGAGTTGAACGCAGGCACACAGGAAGTAAAACAAAAAATGGAGTCGGCCATAAAACTTGCCGGGCAGGTAGAGCGCGAATCGCAAAAACTCAATGAGATGTTGCTGGATAAAAACAACCTTTCATTTGATGAAAAAAAACAGATCCAGGACCTGATGCAAAAAAAGAAGGATCTGGATGATTTGGTAAAAGAAATACAGGGGGAGAATAAAAAGAATTTGTTTAACCGCCAGGAAAATCAGCAACAGGATAAAAATCTGAGCGAGAAGCAACAGCAGATGGAGCAATTGCTGGATAAGTTATTAGATCCTAAAACAGAAGAAATGCTGCAAAAATTGGCACAAATGCTGCAGCAGGAGCAAAAAGAGGGAACAAGGGACCAACTGTCGAAAATGCAGATGGATAATAAGTCTCTGAAAAAAGAGCTTGACCGTATGCTGGAGCTGTATAAAAAACTGGAGTTTGAACAAAAGCTGAATCAAAATGCTGACCAGTTAAAGAACCTGGCGCAGGAACAGCAGCAATTATCAGAACAAGCGAAACAGCCCGACGCCAACGCAAAGGACCTTCAAAAAGAGCAGGAGAATTTGAATAAGAATTTCAAGGATATCAAAAAATCATTGGACGACCTTCAAAAAACCAATGAGCAGGCCGAACACAAGCAGGAATTTGATAATCCGAAGCAGGAGGAGCAGAATATTGACCAGCAAATGCAGAAAAGCACGGACGAATTGAGCAAGAACGATCCGAAAAAAGCAGCGCAATCACAGCAAAAGGCTGCCAGCCAGATGAAAGAGCTTTCTGAAAAAATGCAGCAAAAGGAGCAGGAAGGTGAAGAAAGCCAAAACACAGTTGACGCACAGCAATTGCGCGAATTATTAAAAAACCTGGTGAATAGTTCATTTGCGCAGGAAAAGGTAATGCAAACGTTAAAGAACACCAGCACAAATGATCCCAATTATATCACGCTGTCGCAAACACAAAAAAACATAAAAGACAACCTTAAAACGGCAGAAGATAGCCTATACGCCTTGAGCCGGCGCATTCCACAGATACAAACCACCGTTAATCAGGAAATAGCAGGTATAAATGACCATATTGACCAGGCGCTGCAGAATTTAGGCGAGCGCGTTACGCCGGAAGCCTCCCGCAATCAGCAATATGCCATGACCTCCATGAATAACCTTGCATTAATGCTAAGCGAAGCGCTGGATCAGTTGCAAAATGCGATGAGCAAGGGAAAAAGTGGCAAAGGCAAGGGGAAACAGCAATCGGTTTCATCGCTGGCCAGGATGCAGCAGCAGTTAAATCAAAACATGCAGAAGGCCCGTGAGCAAATGCAGCAACAGGGAAACCCGGGGAAAAGTCAAAATGGAAATAATGAAAATATTAGCGAACAATTAGCTAAATTAGCGCGTCAGCAGCAGGAGATAAGGGAAGCCTTGCAGCAATTAAACAGGCAGGAAAATAAGGACGGAAAAGGAAGTTTGGGAAATTTGGATAAAATTTCACAACAAATGGAACAAACTGAACGCGATCTCGTAAACAGGAGAATATCGGAAGAAGCCATCAAACGCCAGCAACAAATACAAAGCCGGTTATTGGAGGCAGAAAAGGCCGAACAACAGCGGGAACAGGACCAGCAGCGCGAAAGCCATGCAGGGAATGATGTCCCACCGGGTTATATTAAAGCACTGCAGGAATACCGGCAGGCCAATGAAAAACAAACTGAGCAGGTAAAAACTATACCGCCTGCACTAAATTTTTATTATAAATTAAAAATAAAATCTTACTTTGATCTACTCAACGCTAAATGACATGGACCAATCAAATGTTCAAACAAGTGAAATGTATACCTTACAGTTGCCTTCTAAACAGGAAAGCATAACACTGCTGGAGAATTTGATAGAAGAAATTGCCGATAAACACAAAATTAGTGAGGATACTTTTGCTAATATGATGACTACACTTAGTGAGGCCGCAATTAACGCTATTGTACACGGTAACAAGCTCGACCCCGCAAAAAAAGTTATTATTAATGCCGAAATTGAAAATCGCCGCATTAATTGGACAGTTACTGACGAAGGCGACGGCTTTGATTATAACAATCTGGCAGATCCAACTTCACCGGAAAACCTCGAAAACTTAACCGGCAGGGGCGTATTCATTATGAAACACCTGGCTGATCAATGCATTTTTAATACAAAAGGCAACGAAGTTGAACTTCACTTTAAATTATAATGCCGGTAATTCATTTTTTTGAAGAAGACATCACCTATAAGTTAAAACGTAAAACCCTTGTAAGGCAATGGATCGCCCAGACCATACTTGCAGAGGGTTATAAATTAAAAGAGCTCAATTATATTTTTTGTTCTGATGACTATTTATTGCAGATCAACCAGCAATACTTAAACCATGATACCTATACAGATATCGTAACCTTTGATAATTCAGAAAGCGAAAAGGTTATTATCGGCGACATTTTTATCTCGATTGAGCGTATCCGCGAAAACGCAAAAAAATTTAGTACCAGCGAAACCGACGAACTACACCGTGTTATCATTCACGGTGCTTTGCATTTGCTCGGTTATAAAGATAAAACTCCTGTTACCAAGCAAAAAATGACACAAAAAGAAGATTTCTATTTGAACAAAAGAAGTTTTATTGGCTAATTTTACCTTCATCATACGCTCTTCAAAACCAATCTTTTAAAAATATGAAAATTCTTTTTTTAATTTTT
This sequence comes from uncultured Mucilaginibacter sp., assembly GCF_903913935.1. Lineage (GTDB taxonomy): Bacteria > Bacteroidota > Bacteroidia > Sphingobacteriales > Sphingobacteriaceae > Mucilaginibacter. Next base: position 2,423 of record NZ_CAIWNH010000297.1, on the reverse strand, counting down.
GCAACGATGCTTATTGCCCCATCTTCGGTTTATGATTTCAAATTGAAAAATATTGATGGGCAGGTCTTTTCGCTGGCCCAGTATAAGGGCAAAAAAGTGTTAGTAGTTAACACAGCATCAAAATGCGGCTTTACCCCACAATACGCCGAACTACAGAAACTGGCGGATCTTTACAAGGACAAATTAGTTGTAGTTGGATTTCCCGCAAACAATTTTGGACAACAGGAACCGGGAACAGCTTCAGAGATCAAAACATTTTGTACGGCCCGTTTTGGCGTAACTTTTCCGCTCAGCGAAAAAGTAAGTGTTAAAGGCGATGATATTTGCCCTTTATTTAAGTATCTGACCGAAGCCCCAAACCCTGACTTTACCGGCGAGATTAAATGGAACTTCGAAAAATTCCTGATCGACGAAAATGGCAAATTGATACACAGGTTCCGCTCTCAAACTACACCGATGTCGACGGATATCACCAAGTATTTGTAACACCTGATAAAACTAAGTTTTTAGCCGCCTCAAAATTAATTTTGAGGCGGCTTTTTTTATGCCGCGCCATCCCATCGGCCTATCCCGGCATTGCTATAAGATTACGTTGGTATAGCTATTCTCTGCAATCGTATATACATTAAGCGCGTTGGTGTAATTTACAACCAGCGTGTTTAATTTTAGCTTAGCTTTATACTAAACTATATTCAGATAACCTGTCATTGCGCTAGCAATGACAGCGGATGGCTGTTTGGTTTTCTGTTATTTAAGCCGATCCTTTTGCAAATAAAAAATGAACGTCAATATCATCCCTAACCCATATCACTATGCAAAACCAACAATTTACTGTAGCCGAATACCTGTTAACCCGGTTGAAACAATTGAATGTGACCGATGTGTTTCAAATCCCGGGTGATTATGTAAAACATTTTACCCAGGCGCTTGAATATTTTGAAGGGGTTAATGCTATAGGGGCGATAAATGAACTTGATGCAGGCTATGCCGCCGATGCTTATGGCCGCACACGGGGGCTGGGAGCGGTATCGCTGCAATATGGCGTAAGCACATTCAGTGCCCTTAATGCTATTGCCGGTGCCTATGTTGAATTTAGCCCGGTAGTAGTGATCAGTGCATGCCCGGGTGCCGATGCCCGGCAGATCACCAAAATGTACGCTGTGCTGTATCATCATTCAACCGGCAATATGGCTGCCGATCAGGAAATATACCAGCACGTAACCGTCGGCGCTATAACGTTAAGCACGTCGGTTGGCGCACCAGAAAAGATCGACAATTTGCTTATCGCTGCTATTACGCACAAACGACCGGTTTACATCGCCTGCTATAAAGAAGTTTGGGGAGAGCCCTGCCCGATGCCGCCCGATGATATTTTGCAGCCGATTGTCATCAAAAGCGATCCGCTAGCCCTTGAAAATGCTATTGAACAGGCCTGGACCCAGATAACCGCTGCAAAAAACCCCTTAATTTTCGCAGGGGTTGAAGTGCTTCGCCATGGATTATCGGGCCTTTTACAAGAAATAATTGACGCCAGCGGGATGTTGTACACTACAACCAGCGAGGGCAAAACAGTGCTGGATGAAGACGGCGACAAGTTTATCGGGACCTATTCGGACGCTGCCTCCATTCATGAAGTACATCAACTGGTAACCGAAGCAGATTGCTTCCTTACGTTTGGCACTATTATCACCGACGATTACCTGGTGTTTATTGAAAGTAAATATGCAGATATGGTGCTGGCGACCACCGGACAGATAAGGGCCGGCTATTTTATTTATGAAAACGTAACCATGAGGGACTTTATGGAAGCCCTTCTATATAAATTTAAAAACGATTATTCCTACCCGTTAAACGCCGCAGCGCCGCCAAAGCCTGTTTACCCGGAACCCTGGTTGGCCAATTCCGATCCTTATTGGAACGACAAGCCAGATACCATTACCTATAATCGCTTTTTTCAGCATTCGATGAAGTTTTTGGATGATAATAACCTGTTGAAGGATATTGTCATCACCCTTGGCGTAAGTTCATCTTTATATGTTGCCACCAATGCCTACGGTTTGTCGCAGGGTAGTTTTATTTCGTCAGCCGCCTGGCAGTGCATTGGTTTTGAAACAGGTGCAGCTTCGGGCGCCCAGTTGGGAAGCGGAAAACGGGCGTGGACCATCGCCGGCGATGGTGGGTTTATGATGGTTTGCCAGTCGCTTTCAACCCTGGCACGCAATAATTTAAATGCGGTAATATTTGTGATGAGCAACGGTGTATACGCCATTGAACAGGTTTATGTAGATATGGACTCCTTTAAACCCGGGCCACAATATAAGTTCGATGCATTTGATATCCTGCCCGAATGGGACTATATGGCGCTTGCGAAAGCTTATGGCGCGGAGGGGTTCCGCGTAACAACGATTAACGAGTTGGTATCG
>NZ_CAIWNH010000296.1 GCF_903913935.1 uncultured Mucilaginibacter sp. | reverse complement strand
TGTTGTTAGAATCAGTATAAAATGAAAATTTTGCCTGAGATTTCTTAGCTTTATACGTCAAAATAACTGATAAATTAAACCTAATTTTGCATTAAACGATTAAGCCATGATAAACCAGGTAGGTTATGATATCAATACGCTGGACGGTCCGGTGCACCTTACAATTATACCCGTAAACCAACTTTTACCGGGAGATGTTTATTATTCAACCGGTGTTTACAAATTAAGCGATGGCGTGGTCGGCATGGGGGATATTTCCTTCAACGAGGACATGAGCGAATGGACCTATGACGGCATTGGCGAACTTACTTACGAAGAAGCCGCACAGGTTGCTGAGTTTATTAAATATTACAAGGACCCAGAGGGCGCCGACCCTGATCTTCTTCAATAGCAACGCGACAATTCAACGAATACCAGTTTAATAGCCAAAATAAAAATATTTTTATGAGCGAAATAGAGAACTATTCAGAAAATATCCACGAACAAAGTAACGAGCACGCGCACCACATCCTCTCAGAAGGTAAAGAGCGCTGGGTGCTTTATGTGGCCCTCACTACCGCGGTAATTGCCGTGCTGGCAGCTATCACCGGACTTTTAGCAGGCGACCATTCTGACGAAGCTATGCTGGCGCAGATCAAATCCTCCGACCAGTGGGCCTATTACCAGGCAAAGGGCATTAAATCAGAAGTGCTGGCTGCGTCCAATAACCTGCTCATCGCAATGGGTAAAACACCTGCTGCAAAAGATACCGCAAAAGTAAGCGCCAATAAACGCGAGCAGGCCAAGATCAGTGAGGAAGCAAAGGCCCTGCAAAAGGAATCAGACGAGCATGTGGCCAAACATAAGATCCTGGCACGTGGCGTAACCCTCTTCCAGGTAGCTATAGCGATAGGGGCGATTTCTATCATCACCAAACGAAAGGCGCTGTGGATCGGCAGTATGGGGTTTGCCGCCATTGGGATCTTCTTTTTGTTACAGGGTACGCTGTTTTAAGGCATTTGACATACCGAAAACTTGGTGTTACGACCGAAACAATGAGGCTGTATCAAAAGTCTATGAACTAAAAAGCAAACGAAATAAAATTTGGACTTAGTGTTCTTAGTGAATACTTTGTGCCCTTAGTGGTTTGTTTCTTACCACAATGGGCATTAAGAAAGTACACTATGGTCACAAAGGCCTAAAGTTTCAAAACATAATTTGGTTGCCTTTCACATAGAGAGACTTTTGAGACAGCCTCAATAATAGTGGAGGCTTTTACGGGTAAACCTCTTTATTCGCCGATGCAAGGGTGTTTTTTAATAGCCCAATAATGGTCATCAAACCAACGCCACCTGGTACCTGGGTTATCCATGAAGCTTTTTGGGATACTCCTTCAAAATCAACGTCACCGAAAAGTTTAAAACCTGATTTGGTTAGGGTGGAGGTTTCGCGGTTCATTCCGACATCTATAACAACAACGCCATCTTTTACCATTTCGGCAGTGATAAAATTCTTTTTACCGATGGCTACGATCAATATATCTGCGTCCAGTGTGAATTTTTTGATATCAGGCGTACGGCTATGGCAAACGGTAACGGTGCAGTTGCCGGGGTAGGTATTGCGCGCCATTAAAATGCTCATCGGCGAGCCAACAATATTACTGCGGCCCACCACCACACAATGCTTGCCCGAAGTTTCGATATTATATTCTTTCAGCATCAGGGTGATGCCGTAAGGTGTCGCGGGGATGAAAGAGGGCAGGTTGCGCTGCATCCGGCCCAAATTAATAGGATGGAAGCCGTCCACATCTTTGCGGTGATCAATCTTCTCCGTTACTTTTTCAGGGTCGATGTGTTTTGGAAGGGGCAGTTGTACAATGATCCCATCGATATCTGCGTCAGCGTTTAGTTCAGCTACTTTGTTTAACAATTCTTCTTCAGTAACATCACTTTCATAACGTACCAATGAGGATTTAAAGCCCACCGCTTCGCAGTTTTTCATTTTGCTGGCCACATAAGTTTCGCTCCCGCCATCATGGCCAACCAGTACAGCAACCAAATGAGGTTTGCGGCCTGTTCTTTCCAGTATTTTAGCAGCTTCCACCGCTATTTCAACCTTAACTTTTTCTGCTACGTATTTTCCGTCTAATAATTGCATTTACAACCCCCTAACCCCCTAAAGGGGGAATAATAATTCAATATTTTAATGCCACACCACAATCTCGCTAATCAAAAGCTCCCCCTTTAGGGGGCCGGGGGGCTTAGTCTAATTTCAACACCGCCATAAACGCACTCTGCGGGATCTCCACATTTCCCACCTGCCGCATGCGTTTTTTGCCTTTTTTCTGCTTTTCAAGCAGTTTTCGCTTACGCGAAATATCACCGCCATAGCATTTGGCCGTAACGTCTTTACGCAAGGCCTTTACGGTTTCACGGGCGATGATCTTGGCGCCGATAGACGCCTGTATAATAATTTCAAATTGCTGGCGCGGAATTAGTTCCCTTAACTTCTCGCAAATCTTTTTACCGAAATCGTAAGAGTTTCCTCGGAAGATCAGGGACGATAATGCATCAACAGGTTCGGCATTTAAGCGGATATCCAAACGTACTAGGTCCGACCGGCGGTAACCAATCTGGTGGTAGTCAAATGAAGCTTAGCCTTTGGAAATGGTTTTGAGCTTATCATAAAAGTCGAAAACGATTTCGCCCATCGGCATTTCAAATATCAGTTCAACCCTGTCGGACGTTAAATACGACTGGTTTTTAATAAATCCACGTTTTTGGATACACAGCGACATTACCGGTCCAACAAATTCTGATTTGGTAATGATCGTCGCCTTGATATAAGGTTCTTCCACATAGTCGATCCTGCTTGGGTCGGGCAGGTCAGAAGGATTGTTTACAATAATAGGGTCGCCTTTGGTGGTATAAGCGATGTACGACACGTTCGGCACCGTAGTGATCACCGTCATGTCAAACTCGCGTTCCAGCCGTTCCTGGATGATCTCCATGTGCAGCATCCCGAGGAAGCCGCAGCGGAAACCAAATCCCAAAGCTGCTGAAGATTCCGGCTCAAAAACCAGGGCCGCGTCATTTAGCTGCAACTTGCCCATCGAATCACGCAGTTCTTCAAAGTCATCGGTATCCACCGGGTAGATACCCGCAAATACCATTGGTTTTACTTCTTCAAAACCTTGTATACCTGCTTCACAGGGACGATCAACATGTGTGATCGTGTCCCCAACTTTTACTTCCCGTGCTTCCTTGATCCCTGATATAATATAACCTACGTCGCCGGTTTTGATCACATCACGCGGCGATTGTTTTAATTTCAACGTACCTACCTCATCTGCATTGTATTGCTTTTCAGTAGCGAAGAATTTTACCTTGTCGCCCTTCCGGATCTCGCCATTAACCACCTTAAAGTAAGCCACGATGCCCCTGAAAGAATTAAAAACGGAGTCAAATATCAAAGCCTGCAATGGCGCCTTTGGATCGCCAACAGGGGGCGGTACACGGTGAACAATTGCCTTTAATATTTCATGCACGCCCATACCGGTTTTACCCGATGCGGCAAGTATTTCTTCCCTTTTGCAGCCGATCAGTTCAACGATCTGGTCTTTTACCTCCTCCGGCATAGCACCCGGAAGGTCCATTTTGTTAAGGATGGGGATAATCTCCAGGTCGTTTTCCAAAGCCAAATACAGGTTGGATATGGTTTGTGCCTGGATGCCCTGCGCCGCGTCAACGATCAGCAAAGCGCCTTCGCAGGCGGCGATGGAGCGCGAAACTTCATAGGAGAAATCCACGTGCCCGGGTGTGTCGATCAGGTTTAAAATATATTTCTGCCCGTCAAGCTCATAATCCATCTGGATGGCATGGCTTTTTATGGTAATGCCGCGTTCGCGTTCCAGGTCCATATCATCCAGCAACTGGGCCTGCGACTCGCGCTGGGTAATAGTATTGGTATATTCAAGCAACCGGTCGGCAAGGGTACTTTTGCCGTGGTCGATATGCGCTATGATACAAAAATTACGAATGTGTTCCATTGATCCGCAAAAATAGCATTTTAGGGGGATTTCACCGATTAGTAATTGTGATTACACTGATTTGTTTGTTGTATTATGACGAATATTGCAAAATCGTGCGGAAACGATGCTGCCAATGTTTAAAAAATAATTTTAAAGCAGCTGAAATATACACGCCGTTAAATTAAAACAGAAGTGAAAAAATACCCCGTACCACAGGGTGTTTTCTTTTATCCGCACAAAACCCAAAAAAAGCGCGAAGGGGATGAGCCAGAAAAGTGAAAGAAAACTCATGTGAATGATCGCAAACAGGAATGACGTGATATATACCGCCTGTTCTTTATCAGCAACCTTTAATAAGGTTTGTAATAGGTAGCCCCTATAACCCAGCTCTTCAAAAATAGCAGGTGCAATGGCCGTAAAGAATACCACTAGAAATGTACCAAATAAGTTGCCGTTTAAATGTTGAACATAATCATCATCCTTTGAATAAACAACCAGGTTGAGCCAATCAACCGAATAGTGTACCAAAACCTGCATAGCCATCGCTATAGCGGCGTATGCGGCTAATTTTTGCCACGAAAAGTTTTGCCATTTTAAAAGGGTTTTGCTTTCTTTCCAGTTTAAACTAAAAAATAAAACTGCGCTGATGGCCATTACGATATCCGAAAAAAGAAAAAACGAAAATGTCTTCAGGGCCTCGACAAATTGCGCCAATGCACAAACTACAATATCTATCCCAAAAAACAGGCCGGCCTGCTGAAGTAGTCCCCAGCTGTTTACGGGTGCATTTGTGTTTTGTGCCGATTGCCTGGCACCGCATTGGTTGCAGAATTTACCGTCCAAAGCAATCAATGTACCGCATTTAATACATGGTTTTTTATCCGGAAGTTCATCTTCAAGTGGCAGCAAAGGATCAGGATATGTTGTTTTCTTTTTTGATTTTTTCTATTTCAACTGCTGACTTTATGCCTAGTACAAGAAAAACAATAATGATGAATATTGTTATTATACCAAGCGGGCTGGCTTGCGGGCGTTCCGAAATATCGTACAGTTCAGCGATGATGTACAAACATAAGCCAGAAACAAAACACATTAAAGGCTTTTTTTTGCTGTATTCGCCCAATAACAAAAATATGATGCCTAAAATCAGGTATGGGATTACAAAAGCTAACACCTGAGGGTTATCCTGTAATTTAAAAAAGCCAATGATGGCTGCCAAGATGAAAAGACCGGATAAACAAAAAAGTGTTGTTGCCCCTTTGTCGATTCTGTTTTCAACTTTTTTCTTTATCTCAGCCTTATAATAATCTATCTTATTTTGCTTCAAGATAAAGGCGCTTTGTTCAACCTTTGTTCCCTTTATTGGGTAGCCACAATAGGCACAAAAAACGTCGTCGTTTTCTATTTCCTTAAAACATGCGTCGCACCGCGGAATAGGTGGAGGGGCTGGCGGCATAGGGTTTCCCATTTAGTATTAATAAGGTTACTGACCTCCGAATATAATCATAGATATTGACTTTGAAAATTATCCGGATAAAATCATTAAAGCTGCAAAATATTCTGCGTCAATATTATTTCATCCCTGCTTCAACAAACACCGGCGTCTCCGTAACCTCAATTTTTACTTTACCGTTAATGGTACTTACCTGGGTTTTATCCATCACATCAGCACCTGCTTTTGGGTGGTAAATATTGGCGGTTTTGGCTTTGCCGAGATCAAGGATATAGGTGCCTTTTCTGCCGGTTTCATCAGGGATCGTAAGCACAAACATCGTTTTTTTGCCCAAAGTATACTGGTCAACCAGCGGGTCCCTGCTGATGGTTTTTATATAATTGTAATCGCCCATCAGTTTGGTTGTTTGCAATATATAGTCAGCAGCAGGGCGTCGTTTTATACCTTCATTTAGGCCGGAAGTTGCGTATTGCGAAGTACCGCCGGCATGATCGTCAAACAATTGGTAAAAAAATACCCGTTTTATGCCGTAGCGGATGTACAGCAACGATGTCCTTAAAATCCAGTCGGCCTGGTCCTGCAATACGGTTTTGATGCCGATGGACTCGGCCTTTTGGTAACTTTCCTGGTTGATATCGTAACCGGTTTCGGTTAGCCAAACTTCCGGATGCTGGGGCAGGCTGTTGGCCAGTTTTACAAAATCATTGGCGATGCTGCCATTGTTTGATAATTCGGGGGCAATACCTGTCGTGGCACGCTTATGCGTCCTTACATCGCCATTATTGGAATATAAGTGATAATTGATCACATCAAAACAAAGGTTAATACTGCCGTCCTTTTTATATCCCCGGTGAATTTTGCACCAATCGATCATCCTTTGCACATATTTAATGTCTGCGGAAGCTAAACCGCCCATGACCACCTGCATATTAGGATCGGCTGTTTTTACCCCGGCATCCGGGCCCAGTTTGCCGATATTGCCATCATAAAAAGCCGACATGTTTGCGGCATACTGCTCTGCATTCTGGTGGGTTTCGTCGCCGCCCCACCAGCGATCGCGTTCGTTTCCACATTCTATATATTTAATCAGGCCCATGCCAATATTGGGTTGATTTGGGATATCGTCGTTCCAGCGTTTTTTGGTCACTACTTTAACCTGCGATTTGTCGACATTTTTATTGTAGCCATACCGCGCAGCAAATTGAAAGGCCATTTTTGCCTGGTCGATATACGATGCCGGATCTTCCAGGCTTTTGCCATAAATTACCGGGGCGTTGTCATTATCCTTTGAACTGGCAGGGTAGGTGTTAATCATCCATTGCGGTATGTTTTTAAGATCGGCCAACACTAAAATGCCGTCTTTTTTACAGCGTTCATAAATAACGTCGTAGTCCCAGCCTCCACTTAGTGCCGGGTTAAAGGAGTAATCACCTTTATTGCCGCCTTCCATCCGGTTCCAGTTAAGGTAATGCCGTACCGCGCTGAAAGTTTTAATCAGCACCATATTGTCTTCATAAATATGTTTCCTGTCGTTTGGGCTTCCCGGGTTTTCCTCAAAGTTCCATTCATAGGCATTTATGCCAAACATATTTTTTAACGGAACCGGTGCGCCCGGGCGTACATAGTTGAGTGGTGGTTGATTGATCAGGTTAATTTTGTTGGTATCTGGTGTATCCGCGGCCGTGATACTTTTTACGGCGATGCTGTCAGCTTCGGAGTTTTCGTTATTGCAATTGCATAGGAATACAATGGCTGATATGGTCAATATATTTTTCAAACGAAATATCATAGGCATAAATATGGGCATTTATACGGGAAGATATATCAAGAGTTATTGTCTTAACACGATTTTCGGATTTTAAAGATTTATAGGATCGATATAACTTACATCCTGTTAATCGCTCCAACCTTAAAAATCGTGTCCAGACCTTACCCAATTTCAAACTGCAGCCCGCTCAAATACCGGTATAAGCCGGATTCATTGCTGATCAGTTCTGCATGGTTGCCTGATTCAATGATCTTTCCTTTTTCAAGCACGATGATCTTATCCGCTTCGCGGATGGTGGAAAGCCTGTAGGCGATGATGATGGAAGTGCGATCCTTCATCAGTTCCTCCAGGGCCTCCTGAACCAAACGCTCCGATTCTGAGTCGAGCGACGAAGTCGCTTCATCAAGGATAAGGATAGATGGATTTTTAAGCAGCGCGCGTGCAATAGCGATCCGCTGGCGCTGCCCGCCGGATAGTTTTACCCCGCGTTCACCTACAATCGTATCATATTTTTCAGGGAAAGCATCAATAAACTGGTGCGCGTTGGCCCGTTGCGCGGCCTGGATGATCTCTTCTTTAGTGGCGCTTAATTTGCCGTAAGCTATGTTTTCCAGTATCGATCCTCCAAACAACATTACGTCCTGCGGCACAATGGCCACCTGGTTACGGATATCAGTGAGGGTATATGCGTCAGATGATATGCCATCAAAAGAAATAACCCCGCTCTGCGGGTGATAAAACTGCAGTATCAAAGCCGCCATGGTTGATTTACCGGAACCGCTCGGGCCAACGATAGCAACCTTTTGGCCGGCATCGGCTTTAAATGAAATTGCTTTTAATACCGTGATTTCCGGGCGCGATGGATAGGAGAAAATCACCTTGTCAAAAGCAAGATTTCCTTCGATTTTTTGTTGGATCACATTATCTGATTCGCGGATCGAGACTTCTTCGCCCTTTTCTTCCAATATTTCCAATACACGTTCACTTGCGCCTACCGCTTTTTGTACATTGGCGTAAAGGTCGGGGAAGCTGCCCATAGCGCTGCATACGAAAGTTGAATACAAGGCAAAAGTAAATAGCTGGCCGACCTGTAGTTCATGATGGCTCACCAGGATACAGCCATAACTAACTATTGTCACAATAGCGCCAAACAGGAAAAAAACTACAAAGGACACAAATATACCGCGGTATTTAGCGCCACGGATAGCAATGTCGGCCACCTCCCTGATGTTTTTTCCGTAGCGGCCGGCTTCAAATGCTTCATTTACAAAAGCTTTTACATTGGCAATACCCTGTAATGTTTCTTCGATAATGGTATTTGATTCGCCTAGTTTATCCTGGGCCTGTTTGGATATTTTGCGGATAAATCGCCCGAAGAAAATGGCAAATACGATTAAAGGCGGCAACAGGATCAGTAAAGCGAGGGCTAGTTTTACGGAGATCACCGCCATAAAAACGATGCCACCGATCATTAAAACCGTTTGCCTGATCATTTCGGCAATGGTCGTAGTCAATGTATCCTGGATCTGCGAAAGATCGGCGGAAATCCGGCTGTTCAATTCGCCAACCCTGCGGTTGGAGAAAAAATTCATCGGCAACGTGATCAGCTTAAAATAAGTATCCCTGCGGATATCAGCCAGCGACCGTTCGGCAACGTTTACAAACCATAAGATCCTGAAAAATGAAACTATCGCCTGGCAAAACAATACGATCAATGCAAGGGTAAGTATGCCCCCGATGGTCTTGGGTAAAATACCGGCACGAACATGCTTTCCGCTTGCCGTATCGATCAAAGCCCCGATAAATGATGGAAATGCCAGGCCTACCAGACTTGATAATAACAAAAAAAACAAAGCGGCCATAAACATGCCCCTGTAGGGCCTGATATAGGCCAACAGACGTTTTACTTTATTTAAAGTTTCCTTGTTTAATTTCGCTTTGGGTAGTTCTGCTTCGGGTTTATTGCTGCTGTTAAGTCGTCCTCTGGCCATTTAATGGTGTTAAATTTCTTTTGTTATAAAGATAAGACGATTAATAGTCATAAACATTTTAAATCTTATAAGCTGAAAACGATTCGTTACAATTACTAAAAGCCATGGTTCAATAAACGGATATACTTCATTTTGTTGCGTTGCGCAACACACGCAACAACCTGTAACAAAGTAATAAAATACTTATAATCAACAATTTAACTACTGACAATATTTTGTCACTGACAAAATATTGTCAGTAGTTTTTCTGTTTTGGCTGCTTAAATTAAGCATTTACTTTTCGTGGGCGTGTTAACAGGAATAAAAGTAAAACCAGCATCGCGGCCAGCGCGATGATAAAAGCACGGATTGTTTTTTCTTCATCCGCTTCCTGTTTTTGTGCTGCTGTTTTAAGCTGGTCAACCTGGTTTCGTAACTTATTGATCGTGGTCATATAGCCGATCCTGCTTTCTTCAACTTCTGACGAGTGCGTTTGTACCTGGGTTTGCTGAAAAGCGCGGAAATCAAGCAGGATCTTTAATTGCTTATAAATGTCATTATCTGTTTTGATGATATCAATTAAAATATCATTCGACCGGCGGATGTCTTTTTTCGTCTGAAGTCCGAAAATGCCGGTATGCATCGCCAAACTTTCACCGTACTGCCCGAATTTTTGAGTTCGTAGTGCAAGCATTCCGTTAATTTTTGATCGTTGCAACTGGTAGGCAAGTGAATCGCTGTTTTGCTGGGCGCGGGCGCCAACCGTTAATAAAATAAAAATGATAAAAAAGGTGTATTTTTTCATGCGGTTTAATAGTTGATTAACGCTATTGCAGGGCATTGGTTTTGTCAATTGCTATTTAGCATGAATTTGTTGCCTGTCAAATTGCCCCGGACAACGTAGAACTTACTGATCATGGAAATCAATAACTACCGTATCGCCAAGGTTAAGGCCAAGTAAACCACTGGCATTACCCTTATTTATAGCAATCTCAAGGTGGTCGCTGATTCCGAAAAGGCATAATTTTTCGCCTTCGGGAACTTCGTTATAATGCCAGCTGAGGTGATTGATCGTTTCATTACGTTTAAAAGAAAGCAGGAAACGCCGCCCCTGTTGAACAGAAGTAAAAAAGTCTTTGGTGATATTAGTGATCACATTTTGGAAGGAATCAATATAAATGACCGCGCCTTTGATGAGGTTTTTTTCAATAACAGGTTGCAGGTTCATTTTTTTCTCGATCTCAACTACGCGAAGGCCAATTTCTGAAAGCTTGCCATTATTGGCCAGGTGGCAGGCAGCTTTCACGAAAATATCAGCCAGCGGGAAATGCAGGAATTTAAGGTCCTGCATAATATTTAATTCAAATATTTCTTCCGGTTCGGTATCAAACATCAGCGAAAAGATCCCGTTGTCAGCGCCAACAAAATAATGGTTTTTGTACCTGATCGCCAGGTAACGGGTCTCCTCGTTATATACCGTATCAATGCCAATAAGGTGTACAGTATCCTCCGGGAAGTAGTAATAACTATTTTTTAATATGAACGCAGCCTGCTGAATATTATAGGCGGCAACACTGTTGGTAATGTCAACAATGTTCACCGTGGGCAATAATTTAAGGATACTTCCTTTAAGGGCAGCCTGATAAATATCTTTATCGCCTAAATCTGTTGTTAATGTTATTATTGCCATTAATATTTTAAATTTTTATTGCTAATCTTGTAGAAGCATTAGATGC
>NZ_CAIWNH010000295.1 GCF_903913935.1 uncultured Mucilaginibacter sp. | reverse complement strand
TTATTTAATATTGGCTAACAGCACAAACGAATTGAAAAGCTATAATGACACTTATTTAAACAGGAAATTTTTGAGCAAAAACCCGCAGTACAGCCAGTTTGATAACCTGCTTGCGGAACAAAGCAATGTTACTTTTATGCTCATCTTTAAAAATGCCGAACAAATTTTTAAAAGAGATATGGAACCCGATTTTTTCGACTCTTTTCAAAACCAGGAACCGGGGTGGAAGAACTTTTACGGCATATCATGGCAATTAAGCGCAGCTAAGAGAAATTATTACACAAACTTTTGTTTAAAACTAAATACAGATACTGTTTTAGTTAAAAATTAATCAATATATACAACTATCGACCTTATTTTTCGTTAAACACTAAAATATTACTATAATAACGGATAATCAATTTGGAATTTTTATCTTTAAAACGAATATAAAAGCTCAGGCGCAAAGCTATTTATGAAGAAATTTTTACTTGTTCTATTCTTTTTATTGATCTCCTTTAGAATTTTCGCACAACAGTTTTCGCTGTACAACACTGGAACCCTTTACGATTCTTTCGAAAATCCTTCCCAAAGGGCTTTTATTCCGGATACCAGTAAAATGTATGCTTCAAATTTTCTGATCCCTAATTTCAATACTAATTTCTTTTTAAGCGGTGATGCCCAGGCAACGTTAAAAAACAGGGCATTTTTAAATAAATACAATAATTCTGCATTACAAATAGGAAAAGGCAGGTATAATATTGTTAATGAGAACGTAAACGCTTACGTGGTTATGGTGAAAATGTTCTCGAGCCTGAGTGGGGATGTAGAAATGGGATTCTCCTGGCAAATGAAATCAGAAGGAAAAGGTGCAATAACCGACGAATCAATTGCAGCATTAAACGGTACGCAAAGTTTTAACAGCGGTCAAAACTATACCAATATATTTAACAGCAACTATTATTACCAAACCTATCACCAGATTAGTTATACCTATCGCGAAAAAATCAATAAACAAATCGCTTTCGGTGTAAAAATAAGCGGCTTACTGGGTATTAGCTATCAGAAACTGAATATTTCCGGCTCACAGGCTATATTCGACAAAACGGGGGATTCAGCTGTTGTTGCCCTTCGCGGGAACTATTATTCAGGTTATATCCCTGGCCATTTTATTGCACGGGATTACTTACCAAATTTGCGGAGCCCCGGCGCGGCAATAAGCATGGGCGCAACTTACCGCACCGAAGACAGCTTTATTTTGCAGGGAAACATAAAAGACCTGGGGTTTATCCATTGGAGCAACCGGTCCAGCTATTATAACTTTAACGGAAGTACATCCATCTATGGACTGACAACACCACAACGCGAAGACAGTATTTACAATAAAGTAAACAAAATTATCCATTCCAGCCAGGTAACAGGATCATTCACCAGCCCGATTGACGGACGAGCGGAATTTAGTGTTTCAAAAAGCTTTTGGATAGATGATAACCATATGTTCAAATATTCTCCTACCGCTGTGGTATCAAAGGAGTTGTTCTACCCCGGTTTTATAGGGGCATTGGTTAATCCATTTAAGTACGAAAAATACTCATTAACACTTACTACTACTTACGACGACCTTAAAATTTTCAATTTGGGTGCACAGTTTATGATGCAAACCCCCAATTGGGAGTTTTTTATTGGAAGCGATAAATTAATGCAAAGCCTGGCATTAGCGGGAGATCAGCTCAACAAAAACTCGGCAAATATCAATCAAAACGGAACTTATACCGGTGCAAATTTCTTCCTGGGTTTCTCATTAAAACTAGGGCCGGTTATTGAACACCCGATGAATGCCAGCAGCATCCCAATGGGCGAAAAAGGTTTTTTGGGCAGGCTTTGGAGCCGCTGGTTTAAAACGAAAGACTAGATATTATATCGAATTTCGAATGTTCGATTTCGGATTTTTTTATTCGATAAATTTAGTCTTTACACCGCCAATTTCAATTTTACCCGTGACTTCATCTGTTTGTCGCGTTGCGGTGTTTAATTCTGAAATCGAAATTCCGAAATC
>NZ_CAIWNH010000294.1 GCF_903913935.1 uncultured Mucilaginibacter sp. | reverse complement strand
ACTCATTAGAAAAATCGGAATAGTTCATGATCAGGTCACCTATGCGGGGCCATGAATTTATAGCTATTACATTGCTTAAAATTTCTATACGTTGTAAATTTTCCGAACGAGGCGTCATATAAGGTTCGTCCGGCAATGATGGCACATTGATCATCACCTTATCCTGCACCAGGTCGCTGCTTTCGCCCACATTTTTGTAGTAGGCTTGTTTAGCATGATCAATGAGCCTAAAGTGTAATTGATTTGAAAACGCCCCCTGTATTTCGCTGTAACGCACGGGTATATCGCGCTGAAAATCCCATACACCGCCGAAATCTTCTTTGTATTTATATTCAATCACACTGCCGGGTTTGACATTTGGCAGGGCAAATTCCATAGCAGAGTGAAATTTATCGATTTTTTCAATATGAAGCTGGCTTTTATCGAGGGGGGTAATAACTATTTTATCGCCATCCAGGTTAAACGTTTCCGCCTGAAAACCGGTTACTGTGGCAGAACCCGAATAAGTACCATAGTAAAGTCGGACATTGGCAAAATATTTTCCAAAATCATTGAAGATTTTTATCCGGACATGGCGTTCAAGGCTGATAGCAGTATAGGTGGTAATTACGCCCTTATCAAAAAGAACTTCAGCATTTGCATCCGGCTCAAAATCACACGATTTTAATTCAAGGTCAGTACGATCAATTTTTCCGTACGGTTCAGGCAATTTAACAACCGGCGGGTTAACCACATTGGATTGTTGATTTGTTTGTCCTATTGCAGGAAGTGTAAATAGTAAAATAATAGTTAGTGTGTAATAAATTTTAATCATGTGTTTAATGGTATAGGGATAATTATAGCGTTATAACGCGGGTCAAATCTTTTTAAATACGATCTGCTCGTTAAGCATCTCGGTCATTTGCTTAAAATAGGCATAGATGTCGGGGTAATCGGCATGCGAATAAAGTGATTTTTTATAATTGATCACATAGTTCACTATTATGTAGCCATCCTGCTCGCCAATGATGCGCTTAAAAATGATGCTTCTGTCGTGCATTACCAATGTTTCCATTTTCGGCATGGCATCAATTTTATATCCGGCCGGCATTTTATACCTGCCGTTTATGGTGTAAATATTGCTGCAGCCAAAATCGATATCAGAAACACGTTCTTTACTCAAAAATGGGTTGCTATGCAGCGATGTAAATAAATTGGGGTTAAAATAAATGTACTTATCGTCGGTTCCGGGAAGGTCGAGTTTAAAATTAACATTTTGCATCAGCGGCAGCGAGTCCACTTCGGCATCTTCTAACTGGAGTGACGTGACCTTTAAATTATTATCGTTTTCAGTAAGGTACTGTTTATATTTTTCTTCGTCGAGCATTTTATGGAGCTCAAGGCGTGTACCCTTTTGGTAGCTGAAGCTGCTGATCTGCGCGTTACCGTTCATGGTGCCATCCGGGTTGATATCGGCATTTATAAATACAGCTTGCCTTACCTGTGCGCCGTTTTTCAAAAAAACCAGCGGATATTCGTTTTTAAGCTTATTAAGGTAAATCCCATAAGAGTTTAAAAGGTCAAAAGGCACTTCGTTATAAACGTTGTATTTATCGGTAGCGTCTAAAACGTAATATTTGGTACTATCTACCGGAAGATAGCTAACCAGCTTATTTATTTGGTAAATATTTGTAAAATTCGAAAGTATTTTGCCGTTATCTCGGGTGCTTACCAGCATTGGGTAGGCCTTAACGCCTGCAAGGTTCAACAGGCGGTTCAATATCATATTAATTTCGCCCCAACTGCCGCTTTTTCGCTTCCACGCCGCTTTAATACCATCTTTTGACATCCAGTTTTTTAAATCGTTATACTTCATCAGTGTTTTTACCTGGTTAAACAGGAAAGCAATTTTCTGGTCGTCGCTTTTTAAAGCCGCAGCTTTTTTAACCAGGTCATCTTCGTCATGCAGGCTCTGGTCATATGGCTTATAGAAATCCTTTTCGGCAGCAATTTCCCTACCAACGTCAGACCATGATTGATCAATATTAACGGTTTGCCCATTGACTTTTACCGCGCTGATAATGAAGGTTAAGTTTTGCAACACATCCGCCGCCGACCGCATGTAAGCTTCGTCCCTGGTTGATGGAATGTTGGCCATTGCCCAAACATGGCCGAAACCACCCATAGAGACCGTATCGCGAACGAAAACATTGGCTGTATTTTGATAAACCGAGAAAGTAAGCATCGGGTTAATAAAGGCGTCGAGCTGACTGTAGCGGGTGGGCAGGTTACATTGAAAGTTCCAGGGCGGAAAGTTTCTGGAAAAATTGCGGGCCCACATATACCTGTATTCAAATACCGAACCGGCCTTTACATCCGGCAGTGAAAAAGTGATCACGTCTTTATTTTTATCAGTATGCTCGGCATAGATAAGTTTTGGGTCGAGTTTGGTATACCGGATCTTCCCATTTTCAAGGTTGATGGTTTCTCCTTCAATCTCCAGTATCGTTTCGGTGCCAAAGCGATTGTTGAGTTCGATGTGGATATTGGCTTCCCCTTTGCCGTTATCATTGAATACTTTTACCCTTCGCTGGCGCTCCAATATTATTTCGGGAGCAGTTAAGGCCATTTCGCCGCGGTCAAAAAGCACCATCGCATTGGCATCTTTTTCAAAATCGCAGTGGGTCATTTTTAGGTCGGCGGTATCAACAAACCCGTATTTTTCAATCGGGACGGCCGGGTTTAAATTCATATCGGCGCTGTCAATCCTGCCAAAATTCGCTGTATTAAGGTTTAGCGGAAATTTAACGTTTACAGAGTCTGTTAAGGAGGGATTTTTATTTTTGGAAGTGTCGGTTTTCGGAGCCTTTTTTGTCTGTGCGGTTGTTAAATAATAGGTTGTTGTGATAATAAGCAGCAGCAAAAAGAGCCTCTTCATGTTTAAGGTGGGTTTGTCGACATAAAGTTAATAAATTCCGATTAAACTATATGTAATTCAAATCGCCTAAATAAAAATACAGGCAATAATTAACAGCAAAAACATTTTTTTACAAGAGCGGGTTTGGGTATACTGCAAAAAGATTGCAATGTGCAGGAAAGCTCGTCAGTAAACAATGCAGGGGTTAAATATTGCAGCTATTTATAATAAGGCACCTGACCCGTCTAAATTGGATAACGGCGACGTAAAGTATAAAATTGATTTCAGGGACGTATACGCCACCCTGCTGGATAAATGGCTAAACGTTAATAACAGCCAGGTGTTGACAAAGAATTTTGCAGGATTGAGGTTTGGATAGGTGCTAGTCAAAGCAAATAAAAACGCCTTCCAAAAACGAAAGGCGCTCCTAAATATATTAATCAAGTAAATCCGAAATCGAAAATCCGACTTCCGAAATCACTTAGGCATCCTCCGCATCATATTCGCCATGGCCGCGGGGTTGCTCATTTGCTTCATCACCTTGCGCATATCCTCAAATTGTTTTATAAGGCGGTTTACTTCAGTAAGGTTAGTACCAGACCCTTTGGCGATACGGTTACGGCGGCTTTGATTAATGCTATCCGGGTTGCCTTTTTCGTAAGGTGTCATCGATTGAATGATGGCTTCAATGGCTTTAAACGCGTTGTCATCTACCTCTACATCCTTCATCATTTTGCCAACACCAGGTATCATGCCCATCAGGTCTTTCATGTTACCCATTTTTTTGATCTGCTGTATCTGGCTATAAAAGTCGTTAAAGTCGAATTTATTTTTGCGGATCTTCTTTTGCAGTTCGGCAGCTTCCTTTTCATCAAACTGCTGCTGGGCACGTTCAACCAGTGAAACAACGTCGCCCATGCCCAAAATACGCGAGGCCATACGATCCGGGTGGAAAACATCCAGCGCTTCCATTTTCTCGCCCGTACCAATAAACTTGATCGGTTTATTTACTACCGATTTAATTGATAAGGCCGCACCACCGCGGGTGTCACCATCAAGTTTGGTTAACACAACGCCGGTAAAATCGAGCCTGTCGTTAAATACCTTGGCAGTATTTACGGCATCCTGCCCGGTCATGGCGTCTACCACAAATAAGATCTCGTGCGGTTTAACAGCGTCTTTTACCTGCTCAATTTCGCGCATCATAGCCTCGTCTATACTTAAACGGCCTGCGGTATCAATGATCACCACATTATTGCCGTTTTGTTTGGCCAGCGCTATACCTTCCCTTGCAATGGCAATGGGATCATTCGATTCCAAATTGGCATAAACCGGAACGCCGATCTGTGCGCCTAAAACCTGCAGCTGTTCTATAGCCGCCGGGCGGTAAATATCATCAGCAATCAGTAAAGGTTTTTTATTTTTCTGCGTTTTAAGGTAATTGGCAAGCTTACCGGTGAAAGTGGTTTTACCCGCACCATTTAAGCCCGCAATCAATATAATAGTAGGTGAAGCACTTAAATTTAATTCGGAAGTACTGCCGCCCATCAGTTCGGTCAGCTCATCGTTCATTACCTTGGTCAGCAACTGGCCGGGAGAGATGGCGGTCAACACGTTCTGCCCTATTGCCTTTTGCCTTACCTCATCGGTAAAAGCCTTGGCGGTTTTATAGTTTACGTCGGCATCAAGGAGCGCTTTGCGGATCTCCTTCATGGTCTCGGCCACGTTTATTTCAGTAATGCTACCTTGTCCCTTTAATACTTTAAAGGCCCTGTCGAGTTTGTCCGATAAATTTTCAAACATTTTACTAATCCTGCTATTAAGGCTGCAAAGTTATGAATTTGCCGCAAATTGCCCGAATGAGTTTTTTAGGGTTGATTTATAGCGCCAAACGTATGGAGAATGTCTTTTTTTCAGACTTAACACTCAAGGCTATTGACTTAAGCCTCAGAGTGACTATATTCGGGAAATATTTTAAGCAATGACTTTATACGAAATCTTTAAAGACCTGCATTCCGGCTTCCGCTATGTGGTGTTTATCCTGGTATTATTGGCTATCATCCAATCATTGATGGGTTGGCTTGGCAATAAACCCTACACCGAAGGCAACCGTAAGATCAACTTATTCGCCTTTATATCGGCACATACCCAGCTATTGATCGGCATCATTCTATTCTTTTTAAGCCCCAAGGTACAGTTCAATAGTGAGACCATGAAAAATGCTACCACCCGTTACTTTACCGTTGAACATTGGGTAATGATGCTCATTGCGATCGCATTGATTACCGTTGGGTATATCAAAGCGAAAAAGATTGAGACATCAGTGAGTAAACATAAAACCATCGCGATATTTTATTTGATAGCTTTTTTGGTGATAATTGGAGCAATAATGGCCGGTCATTTATCGGTTTTGGGTGCTAATTGATAAAAAAGTGCAGAAAAAATTTGCTAATTCAATTTTCTTTATAAATTTGTCACCGCAATGATCAAAATCAATCAAACTAACAACTGGTGGCACCAATTAATTTTGGCAACCGGATAGTTTTTGATCGAGATACTAATCAATTGTAAACCTACATAGGAAACCCGGCGAACCTCATTCGCTGGGTTTTTTGCTTTAATAATATTTGAGAGAAAAATGAAAAAATATAAAATTAATACCAGCCATAAAAAAATGCTTGCCGACACCACTACCCCGGTGAGTATTTACCTGCGCCTTCGCGATGTTTTCCCCAATTCGCTGCTGCTGGAAAGCTCTGACTACCATAGCCGCGAAAACAGCATGAGCTATGTTTGCTGCGAACCCATCGCCGGATTTGTACTGAACGACGGCGCGCTGAAAGAAACCTACCCCGATGGCAGCGAAGAAAACTATGCCGCCGGTGAGTTCGACCTGATCGCCCGCATCAATGAATTTACTGATAGCTTTGATACCGACCCGCAAACCGGCAAAATGCTCTCTAACGGCTTGTTTGGTTATTTTACCCATGAGGCGGTGGAGCATTTTGAAACTATCAAACTAAAAGATACCGAAGATAATACCCGGAAGATCCCGGTGATGCAATACCATATTTACCGCTACATCATCGCGATAGATCACTTTAAAAATGAACTTTACATTTTTATGAACCAGCCGGAAGGCGCGCCTGAAAACCATGGCCTTGAAAAGCTGGCCGACCTGATCCGCAATAAAAACTTCCCGGAGTACCGCTTTGAAAGCGACAGCGAAGAAACCTCCAACCTAACTGGTGAAGAGTTTATGGCCGTAGTGGAGAAAATGAAGCAGCACATTTACCGCGGCGACGTCTTCCAGATCGTACCGTCCCGTGGCTTTTCGAGAAAGTTTTTGGGAGATGAATTTAATGTGTACCGGGCCCTGCGCTCTATCAACCCATCGCCCTATTTGTTTTATTTTGACTACGGCGATTTCCGCATCTTCGGATCATCGCCCGAAGCGCAGATTACTATTAAAAACAGGGTCGCCAGCATATTCCCAATTGCGGGCACCTTTAAACGCAGTGGAGATGACGAAAAAGACGCCGAAATAGCCCGCAACCTGGAGGCTGATCCTAAGGAATCTGCTGAGCACGTAATGCTGGTCGATCTGGCCCGCAACGACCTCAGCCGGCATTGCGGACAGGTAGAAGTAAAGGCCTTTAAAGAAGTGCAGTATTATTCGCACCTGATCCACCTGGTATCGCATGTGAGTGGCAAGCTGCTGCCCGGCGCGTCCTCCTTTAAGGTGGTAGCTGACACCTACCCAGCCGGCACGCTGAGCGGCGCGCCAAAATACCGCGCCATGGAGATCATCGACGAAAACGAGAAAACCAAACGCAGCTTCTACAGCGGCGCCATCGGTTTCTTCGGCTTTAATGGTGATTTTAACCACGCCATTATGATCCGTTCCTTCCTGAGCAAAAACAACACCCTGCACTACCAGGCAGGGGCAGGCATCGTAGCCGGATCCATTGCTGAAAGTGAATTAAAAGAGGTAGACAACAAAATAGCGGCGCTGAGGAAAGCGATAGAACTGGCAGAGGAGCTTTGAAGAGGCCTCACCCAACCCTCTCCAAAGGAGAGGGCGTTAAAAAAGAGTGAAGTTCAAGTCCTCTCCCTTGGAGAGGATTTAGGTGAGGCTAAAAAGGCCGGTAACTATTAATGACAAGAAAATGAACGACAATAAAAATATACGCCACGCTTCCTCTGCCAATGGGCGGAGGTCAGGGGGCATCCTGATCATCGATAACTACGACTCCTTTACCTATAACCTGGTGCACCTGGTTAACGAGATCGGGCTGCAGTGCGAGGTGTGGAGGAATGATAAATTTGCGCTGGAAGACGTCGACGCCTTCGACCGCATCATCCTGTCGCCGGGGCCGGGGATACCTTCGGAAGCAGGTTTACTGCTACAGGTGATTGAGCGCTATGCGCCGACCAAAAGCATTTTTGGCGTTTGCCTGGGGCAGCAGGCCATTGCCGAAGTATTTGGCGGAAAGCTCTACAACCTGGGCCAGCCCATGCATGGCATCGCCACCCCGGTAAAGATCATCGACCGCAACGAAAAGCTGTTTATCGGCTTGCCGGAAACGTTTAAAGTGGGCCGCTACCACTCATGGGTGGTAGACGAAAAAGCTATCCCTGCCTGCCTTGAAGTAACCGCTATCGATGAATCCGACAACTCGGTAATGGCCCTGCGGCATAAGGAATATGACGTGCGCGGCGTGCAGTTTCACCCGGAATCAGTGCTTACGGAGTATGGCAAAGAGATGATGAGCAACTGGCTGGGCCCCCAGGCCCCCTAAAGGGGGAAACAGCGTGGTTAAAAGACAGATCAATAAACTAATAAGTTAAAAACCCCTCCGCCTGATAGCGGAGGTTAGGGAGCTATACCAATGACTATTCTTGATAATATCGTTATCCATAAAAAAAAGGAAGTGCGTCGGGCAAAATCACGTACTTCCTATACGCAGCTGGAAGAGGCTGAATTTTTCGCCAGGGAGTGTTATTCCTTTAAAGATTTCCTGCTCGATCCTGCCCGCACCGGCATTATTGCGGAATTTAAACGCAAATCCCCCTCAAAAGGCATCATCAATGATAAGGTTTCAGTAAAAAACGTCACCAACGGCTATGCGGCGGCAGGGGCTTCGGCGCTGTCGGTGTTAACCGACCGCAACTTTTTTATGGGTAAAAAGGCCGATTTGATTGCTGCCCGCAAGGCCAATACCATCCCCGTTTTGCGCAAGGATTTTATGATCGACGAATACCAGATCATCGAAGCAAAAGCTTTAGGCGCTGATATCATCTTGTTGATCGCAGCCATATTAACGCCGGCTGAGATAGGCAAAATGGCCACCCTCGCCAAAAGCCTTGGCCTGAATGTATTGCTGGAGGTGCATAACCTGGAAGAACTGGAACGCAGCATCCACCCAAAGCTCGACGCTATCGGTGTAAACAACCGCAACCTGGCCGATTTTTCGGTGTCCGTAGAAACCTCGTACCAACTGGCCCCGCATATCCCCTCAGAATTTCTAAAGATCTCCGAAAGCGCCATCAGCAACCCCGCAACCATTAAACAACTCAAACTCGCGGGTTTCAATGGTTTTTTAATTGGAGAGAATTTTATGAAACAGGAAGATCCCGGCAAAGCGATGCTGGAGTTTGTGGGAGAATTGATTTGAAAATTTGGCAATTTGAAAATTTGAAAATGATAGAATTAAGTTGCGCTGATGATTTGAAAATTTGGCAATTTGGATAGCCCTGAATTAACCAACATTCGCTTTTCCATTTTCAAATTTTCAAATCATCAATTTTTCAAATTCCTCTGAAAATTGCTATTCCGCCCCAAATTCCCTACATTCACCCCTAACTGACTTCGCTAAATGAAAAAAACACTTACCATGGCCCTCATGGCCATTGCCGCCATTGCAAATGCACAGCAAAAAACCATCATCGGCTTTACTGAAGCTAATGCAACAAAAGAATTACAAACCGAGCAAACCTTTGATGCCGCTTTAAGCGCCCCGCGCATCGGCGAAAACTTAAAAGAACTTTCCGCTTTTCCGCATAACCTGGGCTCGCCCGGCAGCAAGGCCGTGGCCGAAAAGATCCTCGCCAAATATAAAAGCTATGGGCTGGATGCACGCCTGCAACCCTATACCGTGCTATTTCCCTCGCCCAAAACCCGGGTGCTGGAACTTACCAGCCCCACAACATACACCGCATTATTAAAAGAACCCGCACTGGCCGAAGACGCTACCTCCGGCCAGTCCGACCAACTGCCTACCTTTAACGCCTGGAGCGCCGATGGCGACGTAACCGGGCAGCTGGTATTCGTCAACTATGGCCTGCCCGAGGATTACGAAACCCTGGCCAAACTGGGTATCGACGTAAAAGGGAAAATCGTGATAGCCAAATATGGCCGCTCGTGGCGCGGCATCAAGCCCAAAGTGGCCTATGAACATGGCGCCATCGGTTGTATTATTTATTCCGACCCGGCCGACGATGGCTACAGCGCCGGCGAAGTGTACCCTAAAGGCGCTTATAAAAACGAATTCGGCGTGCAGCGCGGTTCGGTGATGGATATGGTGATCTATCCTGGCGACCCGTTGACGCCCGGAGTTGGCGCCACTAAGGATGCCAAACGCCTTGACCGCAAAGATGCCGCTACCATATTAAAGATCCCTGTATTGCCCATCAGCTACCACGACGCGCAGCCCCTTCTGGCAGCGCTTGACGGTATTGTTGCCCCGCGCGACTGGCAGGGCGGCCTGCCCATTACTTACCATGTGGGCCCTGGCGTGGCTACCGTGCACCTTAAACTCGAATTTAACTGGGATATGGTGCAGGCCTACGACGTGATCGCCAAAATAAAAGGTTCGGAATTTCCGGACGAATGGGTGATGCGCGGCAACCACCACGATGCCTGGGTAAACGGCGCCGGCGACCCCCTCAGCGGGCAGGTGGCCATGCTGGATGAAGCAAAGGCGCTGGGCGACCTGCTCAAAACTGGCTGGAAACCCAAACGTACCATCGTTTATTGCTCATGGGATGGCGAAGAACCCGGCCTCATCGGCTCCACCGAGTATGCCGAGGACCACGATAAAGAATTGCAGCAAAAGGCCGTAGTCTATATCAATTCCGATGGTAACGGCCGCGGCTTTTACGGCGGCGGCGGCTCTCAGGCCCTGGAGCCTTTTATGGACGAGATCACCCATACGGTTATCGATCCGCAAACCAATGTGAGTGTGTTTGACCGGAAGCGTGCCCGAGAACTGGTGGACGCAGGCTCAGCCAAGGATAAAAAAGAAATTATGGCCCGCAAAGTGGAACCGCTGGAACCACTGGGTTCAGGGTCTGATTTTTCGTCGTTTTTACAGCATTTGGGGGTACCCACTTTGGACCTTGCATTTGGCGGCGAAGATGGCGGCGGCGAATACCACTCTATTTACGATTCGTTTGATGATTACCGCCGGTTTAAGGACCCTACTTTTGAATATGGCGTAGCCCTTTCAAAAACGGCCGGGCATGCCATTTTGCGCATGGCCGATGCCGACCTGCTGCCCTTTGATTTCCGCAACCTGGATACCACCATCAGTAAATACGTTACCGAATTAACCGAGCTGACCGACAAAATGCGCGATAACACCACCATGGAAAACCAGCTGATCAAAGCCAATGACTTTACCCTGGCGGCCGACCCAACCAAACACGAAAAAGCCCCAGAGGCCAAAGCCGAAGTGCCCAAACTGGATTTCGCCCCGCTAAAAACCGCGCTGGACAGCCTTAAAAAAGCCGCCAATGGCCTGGCAACCACCTGGGCAGCAGCAGCAGCACAAAGCAATACCAACCACGATAAGCTAAACCAGCTATTATACCATGCCGAACAGCAATTGCTTGGCGACGGCCTGCCCCGCCGCCCCTGGTACCGGCACACCATTTACGCCCCCGGTTTTTATACCGGCTACGGCGTAAAAACCCTGCCCGGCATCCGCGAAGCCATCGAACAACGTAACTGGACCGAGGCCCAGCAACAAATAGCCATCGTAGCCAAACGCATCAACAGTTTAGCGGCCTACCTGGCAGCGGCAAAATAATAAAGCGTTCCGTTTTTCCACACGGTGTGTCGTACTGATTAGGGTTGTCACAAGGAGATCCGGATCATGAATATAGAAAGAATAAAACAGCAAATCATATTCGAATATTTGTCAGGCGATATAAGCCTGCGTAAATT
>NZ_CAIWNH010000293.1 GCF_903913935.1 uncultured Mucilaginibacter sp. | reverse complement strand
GCCTGATAATAAAAACGCCGAGTGGTTTTATAACGAGGTAACCGTTCCGAAAAATAATGATGTTTTAGGATCCTATTTTATGGCCTGCGGCTTTGGCGAAGGGTATTTCGGGATGCAGGTAAACTCGCCAACCGAAAGACATATTCTGTTTTCCGTTTGGAGCCCTTTTAATACAGACGACCCTAAAAAAATACCGGATGATCAGAAAATCGTAATGTTAAAAAAAGGAGCCAACGTGCATACCGGTGAGTTTGGCAGTGAAGGTTCAGGGGGCCAAAGCTATATGCTATACAACTGGAAAGCAGAAAATACCTATAAGTTTTTAGTGAGAGCGAAACCTGACGGTAACAATCATACGGTTTATACCGCCTGGTTTTTTGCCCCGGAAGTGAATGAATGGCATTTGATCGCCAGTTTCAGCCGGCCACAAACCAATACTTATTTAAAACACCTGCATTCCTTTTTAGAAAATTTCGATCCTGAACAGGGAACTATTACCCGTAAAGTCTATTTTAACAATCAGTGGATCGCCGATGAAAACGGCAATTGGACAGAGCTGAACAAGGCCCGGTTCACTGCCGATAATACGGGTGTAAAGGGTTACCGCATGGATTATTCAGGAGGGTTGGACGGTAATGCTTTTTACCTTAAAAATTGTGGCTTCTTTAATAATTTCACCAACAGGAATATCTTTTTTGAGCGGCCTCTATCCGGTAAAATGCCCCAGGTAGTATTAGACAAAATGCCCTGATGGAAATGGTTTCCGGAGATTGAACAGCATTTGCAATTTGGCTGGCATCATTTTTATTAGTGACCGGCATCATAGTTAAAGCGCCGGCTACCGGTAACTTTGTTTGTATTTACCAGCCATTTACCGGATATGAAAACTGACTCGTTGCAAAAGGTACGTAAGCATTTAAGGGAGCTTGAAAAAACCATGCTGCTTGAAAGTGAAAAAAGATTGTTGAAGATAAAAGATATTCACCCGCAGCAGCAGCACGCTTTACGAAACCTGATCCATTATTTAACCCTGCGAAGTGAAGATATCCGCGAATTGCAGGATTCACTTCATACCCATGGTCTTTCTTCCCTGGCAAGTTCTGAGAGCCATATCCACAGGCAAATACAGTCGATATTGCAATGGCTAAAACAGGATTACTCAGCCGCCGAACTGGATGAATGTACTTATGAATTTGGCTCCAGTCAAATCGAACAAAGAAGCAAGATCCTTTTTGGTGAAAAGAACGAAAATGGCACGCCATTCATTATGGTTACGTTTGACGTTTCATTTGCCCAAGATTATGCACTTATAAAAGCGCTGCTACAAAATGGAATGAATGTGGCCCGGATAAATTGTGCCCACGACAATGAAGAAATATGGGCAGCAATGCTCCATCAGCTTGAAAAGGCATGTCACGAAACCGGTTTGAATTGTAAGATATACATGGATATTGCCGGGCCCAAGATCAGGACACTCCTGATAAATAAGGGGCATAAAAAGGGAAAAGTAAAAATCAAAGAAGGTGAACTGATCTGGCTTGCCGACCACGCCAAACATTTTGCTAAGGATGATATTGTGATCAACCCCAATGTGCCAGGGATCGTTTCGATGATAAAAAAGGGAGAGCGGGTTTTTATTGATGACGGTATGATTGAGGGGGTGGTTGAAACGATAAAACAGGAGGGTGCAGCCGTTAGGATAGTTCGCATATCATCAGGTAAACCACAAATAAAATCACAAAAAGGCATTAATTTCCCTGACTCTGAAATCTCTGTTTCACCAATCACTGATTTTGATAAAGCCTGCCTGCCTTTTATTTGTAAGTATGCCGACCTTGTGGGTTATTCATTTATACGGAACGCAGATGACCTTAAAAACTTGCATGATGCTTTAAATGAATTGTCGGCACAGCCGCCAAATATCATCATGAAGATAGAGACGCCCGAATCTGTAAAAAATTTGCCTGATTTGCTGATAGAAGGAATGCGGCAAAAAGCCTTTGGTGTGATGATTGCCCGCGGCGACCTTGCCGTCGAAATTGGTTTTGAAAGAACCGGCGAGATCCAGGACGAAATATTGTGGATCTGCGAGGCGGCACACGTTCCGGTGGTATGGGCAACACAGGTGTTGGAAACGCTTAATAAGACAGGCATAGCCACCCGTTCCGAGATCACAGACGCTGCCCACGCTGTAATGGCAGAATGCGTGATGATCAATAAAGGCGAACATACCATAAAAGTAATAGAAACCTTGCGAAACGTTTTGCACCGCATCGGCGGGCACCATATCAAAAAGCGCTTTACCTTTCGACCATTAGGCATCGCGCAAAAATTTATCAACGAAAAGTGATCTGTATCAAGTCACAAGCAGACAGCTTTTTTTCGCAATATTATCGCTCCACTTTTGGCCATTTGTGTACTTCCTACTTTAAAATGACCTTAGTAGCCCCATAGCCGAATTTTTCCTTTTGCGCATCCATAAATGTCTGAACTTTTGGATGCTTTCCTAATAATTTATGGATCTCGTTCCTCAGTGTGCCATTTCCTGCACCGTGAATAAAGACAATTTCGTGGAGTTGATGCACAATAGCAGCATCGAGCGATTTGTGGAAGTATTCGAGCTGAATTTTTAATATTTCTGTACTGTTGATAAACTGGTAATCGTTTCGCAGCTTTTCAATATGCAGGTCAACTTCTTTGCCCGGTTTGTCTAATTTCGTTTTTTCGTCAGTCGATTTAAAAAAGCTTTCTTTTAGCTTTTGTGCGTCAATAATTATTTCAGGTTCATCCAGTTGGATTAACCACCCCTGCTGTTTTAATACAGGCAGTGGTTTTTTTGAGCCGGCGAAGTCTTTAGCCTTAAATTTTTCGTGAATTACCAGCGGCGCAGGCGGCTCCACATTTTGGTTAGTATAAAAAGTAATGTTTAACGTAAACTTCGGCCATAACTGCAGATCGGCCATTTGCGCGGAATAAATTTTGACCACGGTTTTTGGCGCGATAATCCCGGCGAACTCGCCTTTAAATTTATTTTGCCCCGAGGTAGTTAAAGCAGCCAGCAATTGAAAAGAGGTATCATTCACTAAATGAAAATGCACCACTGAATTTGCTTTTGGATCATTCACAAATCCCCAATACACACCTTTGGAGCTAAATTCGCCAGTAAATTCCGGCTCCTCCGCTTTGGTCTCTTTAACCGACCCTGCCGGAACATATCCATGTACTGTGGTTACTTTACTCGCCAGTACAGGTATTTCGAAATCGTCTTCGCCGGTAACACCAATCATCTGTTCATCAATGATCCGGGTAACAAAGCCCTCCATCTTCTCATCAACAAAACGCACAAAATCACCTAACTTATACTTCATCATTTTTTTGATTACACCGATTATTTGAAACTGATTACATCGATTTTAAAAATGATTTAACCGATTATTCAAAATGATTAGCCCGATTTCAAAGTTCGTTAACTTATTTCGTAATCAAACTATCAAAACCAGGTAAATGATGCAATGGTTCGCAAATCGGTGAAATCAAAAGCTATCGGCGAAATCCACTAAATAAAAAAACCACCCGCCCAAAGGCAGGTGGCTACAAATTAGTTATTTAATACCCCTATTAAAATAACT
>NZ_CAIWNH010000292.1 GCF_903913935.1 uncultured Mucilaginibacter sp. | reverse complement strand
CTGTTGCTATACATCTTCACATTCGTACAAGATATAATTACGATGATAGGAATATAAGATTAGCACTGCCCTTTATTCCGTTTGCAAACTGATCCCGGTTTTGAATCATCCAAATGAATTGCACTACCAAACTCTCAGTCGCGTTTACCAACACTATTAAGCAACCCTAACCTGGGTTAATTTACTAAAACAGGTTTTCCTTAAACAATTGCCAATTAAAACCCTCCTCCGAGGTTAACGGCCATCCTATGATCCATTAAATTATTGATGCACCAATACCGATGCGGATGATTTATTCACTAAAACAATTAAAACAATCATGAAAAAACACCTTACTTATTCATCATCAATTAAAGGCATTTTAAAGGCATGCGTATTGATTGTGCTCAGCTGTAGCCTGTGTACTTTGATGGCCCAGGATTCAACAGCCACAGCACATGGCGCTAAAAAGAAGGGCACCGCAACTAAAACAGTCGGTCAAAAAGACACCGCCGCTGCAACCCCGGCTTTTAAAAAGAACCCCTATGTAAAAAACACCTTCGAAGGAAATTATATTATAGACAACCAAACCGTAATGGTGCCTATTAAAGGCACATTTGAATTTGTAATTCAGCATAGGTTCGGAACGGTAAATAATGGCTTCAGTGACCTTTTCGGCCTCTTTTTTGGTGCAAATATTATGTTTAGCTTCAACTATGTCCCCCTCAACAATTTACAACTTGGGTTCGCCGTAACAAACGAAAATATGATGGTTGACTGGAACTTAAAGTACGCCCTTTTAAAACAAACAAAAGACGGCTCCGTCCCTGTTAGCATCACTTATTACGGCAACGTGGCGATGGACACCAGGAAAAAGGATAGTACCAACCTGTTTTCGCCTACGGCCGATCGTTTTAGTTACTACAGTGAGATCATTATTGCCAGAAAATTCAGCGATAAATTCTCTTTACAGGTAAGCCCAAATCTCTCAGCGGTAAACAATTCAGCGGGTTACGTTGATGTTAATGGCAACCAGGATCCAAAATGGAACGGCGTTCATTTTGCAGTAGCAGTATCCGGGAGATATAAAATTTCTGACGGATCGGCGATTATCGCAAATTATGATCAACCGCTTGCGCAGCAACCGGGCAATATCCCGAGGCCCTACATTAGTTTTGGACTGGAATTTAAAACCAGCGGCCACGATTTTGAAGTATTTTTCGGCAACTACAGTTCATTGCTTCCCCAGAACAATAACCTGTATAACCCAAATGACTTCGCCAAAGGGCAATTTTTAATTGGGTTCAACATCTCAAGATTGTGGAATTTTTAATGTGTTTACCACTGATTAAAAGGCAAAATAATTTAGAAGAATTGACTGTGTTATAAACTTGGATAAGAAACTTACTAAGTTTTCGAAACTTAGTAAGTTTCTTATCCTAATCTCTAGTCTCTAATCACTACTCCTCAAACTCTCTTCGAGAGCCGTAGCTCACTCCGAGCGAAGGCTCTTCACCGGGTTCATCAGTGCGGCTTTAATGGATTGAAAGCTGATCGTCACAAACGCTATTACCACCGCCATCAAACCGGCCAGCGCAAATACCCACCAGCCAATACTGATGCGGTAAGCATATGCTTCCAGCCATTTGTGCATCGCAAACCAGGCCAGCGGCGAGGCAATTATTATCGCTATAAATACCAGCTTTACAAAATCCTGTGCCAGCAGGGTAACGATACGGCCCACACTTGCACCCAAAACCTTGCGTACGCCAATTTCGCGGGTACGCACCTGGGCAGTGTAGGCTGCAAGGCCCAGCAGGCCCAGGCACGATATAAAAATGGCGATAGCAGCAAAGTAGTTAAATAATTTACCTTCGGTTTGTTCGCCTTTATAAAGGTTATTAAATATATCGTCCAAAAAATGATAGTTGAAAGAATATTGCCCATTGTAGTGCTTAAACTGAGTTTCGGCGGCATTTATAGCTTTCGGCGCATCTCGGCCCGTGGTTTTTACATAGATGTTAAACAGGTATTTGGGTACGTAAGTAAAAACAGTCGGCCCTATTTTTTCCTTCATTGATGCAAAGTGGAAATCTTTTACAACACCAATAATGGTACCGTTGATCCCGTCCATTTTAAAACGCTTGCCAATAGGGTCTTTCATGCTTATTTCCTTTACAGCAGCCTCGTTTAAAATAAAATGGGCCGAGTCGCTCACAGCTCCGGTAAATACGGCACCTGCTGCCATTTTGAATTTGAAAAAAGGCATAAAATCCTTGTCGACAGCCATTGGATGAACGATAAAAGTTGAATTTGCGGGCTTGCCATCCCAATCGGGCGTACCATCCAGGCCGCCGATGTGGACAATTGGCCCACTGGAACGCGCCACATCCAGGATACCGGGCTGCTTCAACAGTTCGGCACGCACGGCATCGTAATGGGGCCCAATAGCACGCATGCCAAACACAAAGACATTTGTTTTGTCGTAGCCAAGGTCTTTTGACCGGATGTAGTTTAACTGGCCAGTGATAACGATGGTACCGACGATCAACATAATAGAAAATACAAACTGTGTAACTACCAATATCTTACGGAACAGCACGTCGCCGATACCTGCGGATATTTTGCCTTTTAATGCTTTCAGAGGTTCAAACGAGGAAAGCAGCAACGCAGGATAAATGCTGGATGCAGCCAGCGTGCCGGCAATTGTCGCCAATATAACCAGCCAGATGCGATAATCGGCAAGGTTAAATATCAGTTGTTTGCCGGATACCTGGTTAAATAATGGCATGAGTATAAATATAAGGCCAATGGCGAAAGCGGCAGCGAGCAAAAACAATAAAGCCGTTTCCACAATAAACTGCATAAACAGGTGCGATTTTGCAGCGCCTACAATCTTCCGCATGCTGATCTCTTTTGCGCGCAGCATAGAGCGGGCTGTCGACAGGTTTACATAGTTGATACAGGCTATAACCAATATAAGCAGCGCGATAATAATAAATATCCTTACGGTGCTAATGCCTTTGTCGGTAAGGTCGGCGTTGTAAAGGTGCATTTTTGCAAGTGGCAACAGCAGGTAATCGGCATCGGTATCGTCTGGTTTATGATCAAGATGCACCTGCCTTATCTTAACGGCAAGGTTTTTTAAGTCGGTGCCGGGTTTTAGCAGCAAATAGGTTTCGTAGTTGAAAAACGTGAAGTTGGTATTCATGTCGATCTTATTATCAGCCAGCATGTGGTGGATATGATAGCTGATGGGCATAACCATATCGTAATTGATGCTTGAGTTTTCTGGAAAATCTTTAATTACACCGCTCACAGTGAAGTTTTCCTTATTATCGGCAGATATAATTTTACCAAGTGGGTCCTCACTACCGAAATATTTTTCGGCGGTTTTTTGGGTAATAACTACTGAGTTATCATTCGGGAACGGGTTTGCAGGGTCGCCGTGTATAATGCGAAAATCAAACACCGAAAAGAGAGAGGGATCTGCAAAGGCTGCATTTTCATCGCCAAAAACCTTATCGCGATACTTATAAAGGGTAAAATTATTATTGCCGGTAACACGTACAAAATCCTCAATCTGCGGGAGTGCCTTTTGTGAAAGCGGCGCAATTGGCGCTACGCCGACTGACCAGATCTGGCGGCTGGCGCCTGTACCGCCAAAAAGCTCGAGGCGGTAAATGTTGGGCGTTTTTTTATGGAAACTATCAAAACTTAATTCATCCTGCACCCATAACAAAATCAGGATACCAATAGCCAAACCGGCAGTTAACCCGGCGATGTTGATGAGGGAGTAAAACTTGTTCTTTAACAAATTTCTCCAGGCGGTTTTGATGTAGTTTTTTATCATGGTTGGTTCATTAGTTCAATGGTTCATTAGTTCATTGGTGTTAATTTACAAAGGATGCCTCACAAATACTAATTCATTAGTATTATACTCTCTGACATCTTTTTTTTACCCGATATTCCAACTAATCTCTAATCTCCAGTCTCTAATCACTCAGTCTTCAGACTCTTCACCGGGTTCATCAGCGCCGCTTTAAAGCTTAGCCACGATACCGTTGCAAAGGAGATAAACAACACAATGATTGAGTCGTACTGGAAAAGGTTGTCACTTTTTTTTATAAAGTTAAGACTATTTGTTGCTTGTTTGTCGTGTTAGGATGTGGGGAACGCAGAGCGTTCT
>NZ_CAIWNH010000291.1 GCF_903913935.1 uncultured Mucilaginibacter sp. | reverse complement strand
TAAAAGATAAGGCATTACAAAGGCTTCGCCATACTTCAAGAAGCAAGATCCTGAAATCATATTTAGGGTAATTAATACGGAATTAATTAAAAGCCATCAGTGTAAACTGGTGGCTTTTTTGCGTTTAGAGCATCCTGTAGCAATAATTTGGATAATATTCTGTTTGATAGGTTGTCGCAATTATTATTGAAAAATTTAGCCCTCATTACTTTTCAGTTTTACAGGATGCTGCTGCTATTTAATATCGCCTGTACTTTGCTGGCTATTGCCGTTGTCTGGTATGGCTTTGGCCATATAGATGCCTTCATTCTTTTTATCGCCAAAACATTAGGGTTTATCGGCGCAGTTATGCTCCACCGGTACTCTGCAAAGGAAACGTACTATTATTTCCGAAATGCAGGCTATCGGATGAGATCTGTGATCCTTACGGCTTTTCTTGCGGACACACTGCTTTATATCCTTTCTTTTTTGCTGATCAACCTTATCACCCATGCAACCGAACACTTTAAAAGTTGATAGTGTGCAACTATCATTTGATGACAGGAAAATTTTACAGGATGTGTTTCTTCAATGCACCCAGGGCGAAATCGTGGGGCTGTTGGGGCGTAACGGCTCAGGTAAATCATCATTGCTGAAAATAATTTTTGGTTCGCTTATCCCTTCCTATAAATATGTAAGTATTAATGATGAATACATTTATAGCGGCTATGCCGGTGGCCGCATCGCTTATTTGCCACAGCATAATTACCTGCCTCATGGCATCAAGATCAGCGCTTTAGCCCGGGCGATGATCGATCCCGTTTTTTGGGATGAGTTTGCCGGTCAGCAGGTCTATCAAAAGCATCATCAAAAAACTGTGGGACAACTATCGGGTGGTGAATTGAGGATGCTGGAAACGTTAATGATCATCTACAATAAAGCCGATTTTATCCTGCTGGATGAACCTTTTACCCACATTTCTCCGGTACAAACGGAATACTTTAAACCAGTAATAAAAGCCTGCAGCAAAAGGAAGGGAATTATTATCACCTATCATCAATATTACAATGTTCTGGATGTTAGTGATAAACTTATTGTTTTGGAAAATGGGTGCACCAAACCAATTAATCATGTTGATGAATTAATTACTTACCATTATATTAGCGGTATAAAATAAGATAATGACGATCCCAATATACCAGGCTGACGCCTTTACTGATCAACTGTTTGGTGGCAACCCTGCAGCTATTTGCCCATTGGATAAATGGCTGCCGGATGAAACCATGCAAAAAATTGCTGTTGAAAATAACCTGGCAGAAACTGCTTTCTTTGTAAAAAATGATACTGGATACAAGCTCAGATGGTTCACTCCTGAATATGAGATCGATTTATGCGGGCATGCTACCTTAGCCTCGGCCCATATTTTGTTTAGTGAATTGGGTTTTGCGGGAGATGAAATTCACTTTGAAACGGTAAAGGCTGGGGTGTTAACTGTAAAAAAAGATGGAGATAAATATTCTATGGATTTTCCTTCCAGGCCGCCTATCCATATCGAGCCGCCTATAGGGCTGGTGGAAGCCTTGGGAGAAAAACAACCATTGGACGTTTTACGTTCAAGGGATTATTTTTTGGTTTACGAATCGGAAGATGACATAAAGGATATATCGCCTGATTTTTATGCACTTTCAAAAATGGATACCGTAGGGGTAATTGTCACGGCAAAAGGCGATAAAGCAGACTTTGTGTCCCGCTTTTTTGCGCCCGGCGCGGGTATTCCTGAAGACCCCGTAACTGGTTCAGCGCATTGCAACCTGATACCTTACTGGGCCGATAAACTGGGCAAGGATAAGTTACATGCCTACCAGCTATCTGCCCGCAAAGGTGAGTTATGGTGCGAATTGCATGGCGACCGGGTACTCATCAGCGGCAAAGCAGTAACTTATTTGAAGGGAGAGATTTTTTTTGAGGTGAAAGGTTAAAGGCGAAAGCTGAAAGGTTTTTTTATTAAGGATTTGCTTTCGCCAAATTTTGCTCTTCGCTTTTTACCTTTATTAATATATTAATATCCTATGGTCAACAACCCCTATATGCATTGGAGTTTCCAGCCGATCAATCATCGCGCTGCATAATCTCCATTGAGATCGGGTAATGTACATTAGCCGCTGTTATCTGCAAAAAACCAGTCGGTAATCTCCAAACACCAACCTTTAAAAAAATCATTTTTAATGATTTTTTTTTGATTACTTTGAAGGTTCGAAATTTTTAAGATCAGTACAGAATAAATGCAGCTTACCCGGTTAGAAATCAAAGGTTTCAAGAGCTTTGGCGATAAAATTACCATCAACTTTAACGAAGGTATTACCGCTATTGTGGGGCCAAATGGTTGCGGCAAATCAAATGTAGTGGATGCTATCCGCTGGGTGCTGGGCGAACAGAGTACAAGGATGCTCCGGTCTGAAAAAATGGACAATGTGATATTTAATGGCACAAAAAGCCGTAAAGCAGCTAACCTGGCCGAAGTATCACTAACTTTTGATAATACCAAAAATATCCTGCCAACTGATTTTACAACAGTTACGCTAACCCGCAGGCTTTATCGTACCGGCGAAAGCGAGTATCGGTTGAATGATGTACAGTGCAGGTTAAAGGATATTACCGACCTGTTTCTCGATACCGGTATTGGTGCCGATTCGTATTCGATCATCGAACTAAAAATGATCGATGAGATCATTACGAACAAAGAAGGATCCCGCCGGAATTTGTTCGAAGAGGCATCGGGGATTTCCAAATATAAACTGCGCAAAAAGCAAACTTTTAATAAGTTAAAGGATACAGAGGCCGACCTTGAAAGGGTAGAGGACCTGCTTTTCGAAATCGAAAAGAACCTGAAAACCCTTGAAAACCAGGCAAAGAAAACCGAAAGGTATTATAGGCTCAAAGAACAGTATAAATCGTTGAGCGTAATGCTGGCCTCGTTCAGGATCGCATCATTCAGTGAGTCATTAGGCAGGATTGAGGAGCAGGAGCAAAAGCACCGGGTGGGGAAATCGGGTATAGTAACCCGTATAGATAGCCTGGAGGCTATTTTACAACAGGAAAAACTGGATAGCCTCACCAAAGAGAAAAACCTGTCTACGCAACAAAAGGCCACTAACGAATATGTAAGTAAGATAAGGGCCTACGAAAGCGAAAAGAAGATAAAAAACGAACAGCTAAAATTTCAGCAGGATAAGGAAGCCCGTTTGGTTGATGAACTTGAAAAGGATAAAAGCCAGCTAAATCACGTACTGTATAATATAAAACGCCTTTCGGAAGAGAAAGCACAGGAGGATGAGAATCTTGAAAATATCCGGTTACGGGTGGCGGACCTAAAAGCAGCTGTTGATGAGTTGCGGGAGAAACAGGCTGCCGGCCGGAATGAATTGAACGAACTGACTGGTATCAATACACGGCTTCAAAACCAGGTTTATAAAACCGAAAAAGATCTTGATATCTTACAAATTCAACAGCAGGCGCTTGAACAGGAGAGCCAGCGGAATATGGAGGATACCACCAATAAGGAGACCGAGCTTTCGCATTTTAATGAAGTGGTAGCAGGGCTGGAAGTTAGGGTTGAAAGCGCTGAACTGGATTACCGCCAGACAGTCGGTTTCGAAAATAATTTACAGGAACAGATCCGCGGTATTGAGGACGAGATTAAGAGGCTGCAGGAAAATATCATCAGGGAAGGCAGGAAGCTGGATGCCCGGCAAAATGAGTATAACCTTACCAAAAGCATGGTGGATAACCTGGAAGGTTTTCCTGAATCGATCCGCTTTTTAAAGAAAAATACAGATTGGTCGAAGAATGCGCCCTTATTCAGTGATATTTTATTTTGCCGTGAGGAATACCGGGTAGCTATTGAAAACTACCTGGAGCCTTTGATGAATCATTATGTTGTTGAAACCTATAATGATGCGATCAGGGGGATAAATTTATTGAGCAGTGCAACACAAGGCAGAGCCCAGTTTTTTGTTTTAAATAATTACAGCACCCAGGGAGAAACCATTCCGGTAAATATTGAAGGCGCCATCCCCGCCTTAAATGTGGTAGAAGTAGATAAACATTACCAACCGCTATGTGACCACTTGTTAAAGAATGTTTACCTGATTGATGATCATAACGAACACGCGCTAAATAATGCTGAATTGCAGCCCGGCGTGGTTCTCATCGGCAAAAGTGGCAAGTTTAATAAATCAAGATACGCTATGGCAGGCGGCTCGGTGGGTTTGTTTGAAGGCAAGCGAATCGGCAGGGCAAAAAACCTGGATGCGCTTTTGAAAGTTATAAAACTGATTGATATTGAATTGACAGGCTTTAAAAGCAGGTTTGAAGAATTGGAAAACAACCTGTCAGTTTTAAAAAAATCTGGCAAAGCCGCCGAGATCAAACAAAAGGAACATGAGTTGAACCTGCTGAATACCGAACTGGTAACTGTAAAAACACGGCAGGAGCAATACCAAACCTTTATCGAAAACAGCCTTAACCGCAAGGAAGATATCGCCCGGAAAATAGAAAGTATCAAGGCCGAAAAACTTGTTCTTCAACCGCAATTGGAGGAATTAAAGGAACAAAAGCAAAATCAAAATGAACTGCTGGTTGAAAAGCAGGGTGAATTTAATGAGTTGAATGAATATGTTTCGGTTCAGTCAAATACCTATAACCAGGAAAATATCAGGTTCCACCAGCAGCAAAACAAAGTATCAGGGTTAATAAAGGACCTGGATTACCGCGAAACGCAGCAGGAGAGCCTTGATGTGCGGATCAAGCAAAATAGTGCTGAACTGGAGAAAGTAAAAGTTGCTATCCACGAGAATTTGCAGATGGCGGATAACTCTGACGACGACCTGATTGAAATGTATTCGCAAAAGGAAGAGCTTGAAAAAGCCACCCATCAGGCCGAGCAGGAATATTATGAATGGCGCGGCAAAATAGCCGAAACAGAAAATGAAATAACTGCCCTGCGTCGGCAAAAAGACAATGCCGAAGTTATTGAAAACGAATTAAAGGACGAACGCAATAACCTTAAACTGGAGCTTAATGCTTTAAAGGAAAGGTTGTCGGTTGAGTTTAATGTAGATATACAGGAATTGCCGGAAACGGAAATGGGCGAGGTGGAAGACGAGCAGGAGATCCGCGAGAAAACAGAAAAGCTAAAGAAGCAACTGGATGATTTCGGTGCGATAAACCCTATGGCGGTTGAAGCCTATAACGAAATGAATGAACGTTATACCTTTATCCAGGCGCAGAAAAAAGACTTGAGTGATGCCAAGGCGTCGTTGCTGGCTACGATACAGGAAATCGATGACACCGCGAAGGAAAAGTTCATGTCGTCATTTATCCTGGTGCGTGAGAACTTTATAAAAGTTTTCCGTTCGCTTTTTAACGAAGAAGACTCATGTGACCTGATCCTCACCGATCCCCAGCATCCGCTGGAATCAGACATCGATATTGTTGCGAAACCAAAAGGTAAAAGGCCTTTATCTATTAACCAGTTATCGGGCGGTGAGAAAACGTTAAC
Source organism: uncultured Mucilaginibacter sp. (assembly GCF_903913935.1). Lineage (GTDB taxonomy): Bacteria > Bacteroidota > Bacteroidia > Sphingobacteriales > Sphingobacteriaceae > Mucilaginibacter. The sequence goes on along the minus strand of NZ_CAIWNH010000291.1, from coordinate 16,824 downwards.
GGCTACTGCCATCCTGTTTTCGCTCTACCTGCTGAAGCCGGCGCCCTTCTGTATTTTTGATGAGGTTGATGCCCCGCTGGATGATACCAATATTGATAAGTTTAATAATATTATAAGGAAATTTTCTACCGAATCGCAGTTCATCGTTATATCTCATAACAAGCGAACTATTGCCAGCACCGATATTATTTACGGCGTAACCATGGTTGAGCAGGGGATATCAAGGGTAGTACCCGTGGATTTGAGGGAACTGGTGGATTAAAGGAGGTGAAAGGTGAAAGGTGAAAGGTGAAAGGTGAAGTGAAAGGTGAAAGGTGAAAGGTGAAAGGTGAAAGGTGAAAGGTGAAAGGGTCACTTCGTACTACCAGCAAAAGTGAAAGGCAAAAGATTTTATCAGGTATCACCCCGAATAAATCTTTTGCCTTTTAGCTTTTGTCTTTCGGCTTTCTTACCTGTTTTTCTTTAAAATATTCAGTAAGGAGGTCTTCTTGCCAATCATGCCGGTGAATTTATGTTTATTAGGCAGGTTTCTTTTAGGAATCGCAGCCGCGAAGGAAATCTGGCCTAAGCCATTGGTTTTAACAGCAGCCTTCGGTTTAACGTATGTGGCTTTATAGGTATACCTCAGCACATCCGCCAGTAAACCTTCGGTAGGATCACCCCAGTCTTTGGTAAGGTCGTCGTAATCATTAACACCAGGGTAGCCGTTGCCGGGTGTGAATCCCTGGTAATAGCCACCCTGCCCTGCAGAGTTTTGAACCGAGAATTCGGGGGTGAACATGATATATTTATTTATGTCGATGTCAAAAAAGCCGACCGGCTTGCCATAGCTCTGTTCGCCAATAAATTGGACATCCATTTCCGGGCGTAAATTATTAATCGTCAGTTCGCTTGCAGAAGCGGTTTGCCCTGTAATGATGAAAAATACCCGGTTAACATTAAGTGAACCCACTTTTGCAAAGTTTACGGCATTGTCGGCTACTGTATAGCTAAACTGAGCGTAATTGTAATCTGGTGTGCCTGATCTCCATTGGTTGTGGAGTAAAGGGTCGTTGCCGGCTACCAGGTTACTGTTATAATAGGTATTGTACATCAAAGACCCTGTCTTAGCTGCGGGTACTATTAAATTGTCAATATGTTCAGCTGTTGAAACGTATCCACCGCCATTGTAGCGTAAGTCAACAACAAGGTCGCTGATTCCTGCTGTTGCAAAGTTGGCAAATGCAGCATTTAACAATGGGTCGGCCACTGCGTCAGATACAAAACTGTTAAAAACGATATAGCCTACTTTATGCCCGGCTGAATCCGTTACCACGGTATCTTTTAATACAGGATTTACATTGTAATTGCCGGTGTTTAAACTTGCTGTATAAGTAGTTCCGTTGGTGCGGGTTAACCCTAAGGTAATGGTTTTGCTGTTGTATATGGCATTACTTACAAAGTTAAGATTGGTACCGCTGCCATCGCCGTAGGTGCCTGAGTCGTAGGTTATTTTGGTGCTGCCATTTATGCTGGTGATCATGTCGCCCCGGTGGATCCCGGCTATACCGGCAGGCGACCCTGCGTAGGCAAACTCAACACGCAGATCGTTCCACTGGTTATATTGAACATCAAAACCAAAATCTCCTTTTACGCCGTTTAACGCAGCAGATTCTGAGCCGTCATCAATAAAGGAATATTTGGCGGTTCCGGCACTATAAAGAGATTTTTCGTAGGGTGCACTTGTTGCCGGGTTGATGGCATATTGCGACAATGCATCTAATTCTTTAGTGAGCGCTGTAAGTGCATCCGGATCTGTAAACGTCCTTGGGCCAAAATTGGCATAGCTTGGCAACTGGTCAAACCATAAATAATCCTCTTTGGCGTATAGCCAAACCGAATCCTGTATCAATTGCAGGGTAGTACCTACTTTTGATGGTTCAGTTGGATTGGTATTGGTTTTAGTATTTGAGCTCTTTTTGCAGGCTGCAATTAAAGAAACCGAAATGATGAGGGCTGCGTAAAATATTTTTTTCATATGATGAATTATTTGTGTCTCAAATAGTTTGTTAACGGAAATAAGCTTTATCTGGTATCTTTTAATTTATAAAAAAATGTTGGCGTTTATGTAGTCGATCCCGCAAACATCTGCACAAAGCCTGTCAGTTTCGGAGTTTTCAATCATCAATATTTCCCGTCGTTGCAGGTTGTGATCCTTCAATAACAGATCGATCACATCAGGTTCAGGTTTAGGCATCGTCTCCTCAGCAAAATAGGCAATTAAATATTGTTCGAGCCCGTGCCATTCGGTTTGCTTTATTTTATTTAATTGTTGCTCAGTATTCCCGTTCGTTACAATAAACACTTTTTTTCTGTCAATAACAATTTCCTGGAGTAAATTTAACATATTTTTATAAAGCAATAACTTTAAAGGCAGCTTGGCTGTTACCAATAAGTGGTTTAAATTTTCCCGGTATTTTTCATCAACATTCAGCTTTTCTTTCAACCTGTCAAAAACAAACGCAGCCCCTTCTTCATTATACGTATTTATCATCAGATCGGTTGTCTCTTTAGCCTCAATCAGTTCTGCGTATTCAAGCAGGCTTGCAAAAAGATAATAAACCTGGAATAAATAGTCTTTTTCGGGATAAAGCACATTGTCCAGTTCAAAAATAAATGCTTTTTTACGCTTGTCTATGTCAGTATAAGTCATTACGTTAAATTCAGAAAACTGATACAATTAAATTTCTGCGCTGCAATTTATTCTTTTTTAGCCTACATTAATCCCTTATTTTTGTTCATACCCTGTGGATAAGTACAAATTTGCAGCTGATTATAAGCTTTTAATCCAAATAATAGATCAGTTAATGCCATGAGCCCCGTTTCAAAAAAACTGCATATCAAACCAAATTCCAACTGGCTGTTTTATAATGCGCCTGGCAATTATTTCCTTGTATTGGAGCCATTGCCTGATGGTGCCACATCGTCATTTGAACCCGATGGCAACTTTGATGGTATCCAGCTGTTTGTAAAAAATAGTGGGGACCTTGAAACTGGTTTGATAGTTATTTCACCTTTGCTAAAAGCCGAGACTATTTTCTGGGTTACTTATCCCAAAAAGAGCTCAGGTATTCCATCAGACCTGGAGATGATGGGAAGCTGGGACGAACCCGCCAAATATGGGTTAAGAACAGTAGCCGCTGCAAGCATTGATGAAACCTGGACCGCGATCCGTTTAAAGCAGCAAGGATTGGCCAAAGTTTCGGAATTCCGGAATGAAGCTTTGAAAAAGAACGAATATTCGGAATTTATCGATCTTGAAAAAAGGAACACCATAATGCCGCCTGATATGCACCAGGTGGTGTCAAAATCACCGGCAGCCATGTCATTTTATGAAACACTTTCTTTTAGCAATAGAAAAGAGTATGTCGTTTGGATCCTCTCGGCCAAACAGGAAAAAACACGAAATGAACGACTGGAAAAGCTAAACGGAAAGCTTTTGGCCGGGAAAAAGAATCCGTCAGAGAAGTAGGTGGTTTAAGTTGATTGGGGCACTGAAGCAAATGAAAACTCACCAATAAAACCTGATAAAAATGAAAAACGAACCGGTTGTAGTTGAACGCACTTATAATGCGCCTGTTAGGGCGGTATGGGAAGCCATTACCGACCTTGAAAAAATGCAGCAATGGTATTTCCCGATGCTGGAGGAATTTGAACCCGAAGTTGGCTTTGAAACCAGGTTTGATGTGGCAACGCCGGATAAGGTGTACGTACACATCTGGAAAATTAAAGAAGTGATCCCGTTTAAAAAGATCAGCTATGAATGGAAGTTTGGCGGGTACCCCGGCGATTCGGTTGTTAGTTGGGAATTGTTCGCGGAAGATGAGGGATCCAGGATTGTTTTAACCCATACAGGTATAGAGACTTTCCGGGGCGACCTGCACCCCGACCTGGCGAGAGGTAATTTTGTTTTGGGCTGGACAGACTTTATCGGCACCAAACTAAGAGAATTCGTTGAAGACCAAACAGAAGAATAGCAGCGCCCCCTGTTTTTTTATAATTCGATTTATTTTTGTATCGCGTTATTTGAGGCGAGTCGAATAATTCTTTACTACTTTTGTAGAAATGGCTGAACAACCCAATAACCCGCTTCACGGCAAAACACTTGAAATGATCCTGAACGCCCTTGTTGCACATTACGGCTGGCCTGAATTGGGTGAGCGCATCCGCATCAATTGTTTTACCAGTGATCCTAGTGTAAAATCGAGCCTTAAATTTCTCCGCAAAACTGAGTGGGCCCGCAAAAAAGTTGAGGAGTTGTATGTCAGTACACCAAGTTTATATCTTGATATTTAAGCAAACCATGGCTTTAAAAAAATAAGTCCGATTGAACTTCAACGGGGAAAGATTTGCAAATAAAGGTTCATTATTCTAGCCTATATGTTAGATCGCTTGCGTGTTACGAAAAATAAATAGTAAGCCATTAAAGTGGAGATTAATCCGGTGAGCAATAAAAAATGGCTGGTTGTTTTGTCTGCGTGTGAAATAAATAAATATAGTCCAAACAAAAGGGCGATGTGTCCGGCGATAAAGGATAGGTAAATTTTAACTTTTATTGCTTTCATAAACTAAAATACAAATTTTATCCATATTGGAAACCTTTTGCCTTTAACCTTTAACCTTTTACCTTTCTCCTAAATCAATGTTTCCTTTTATTATTCATCTTGGCTTTTTGGCCTGAGCTGTAATTGTAAGTTTTAGCGTTCTCAGGTTTTTTCTGGTGAAAAGCCTCGCCGGCGACAGGATCTGTTACTTTAGTTTTTGTTGGTTGTTTTTCTTCGGCGGTTGATGCTTTTTTCTCCTGTTCAATCACAAGATCCGCGGGTAATTCGCCCAAAGGTATTTTTTTGCCGATGGCTTGCTCAATTCTTTTTATCAGGGTGAGTTCAAGGTCGGTGGCAAATGTTAAGGCCAGAGTTTGTTCTTCATCATTGCCCGGTGTTCGTTTGGTAACCCTTTCAATAAAAACTTCTTTTTCGGCAGGTAATTCAAAGTGGATCAAAAACGGAATGTCTGTCAGATCATGCGGTTGTATTTTGTCGTCCGCGATGATCAGGATCCTTGCCTGTTCCGATTCCTTAAATTCTTCTATATCCGTAATGCCTTTAAACTCTATTGACCAGGAGTTAAGTATGGCCACGGTAGTACTTTGCCTGTTTTGCAGCGTTTTATAGATCTTTTCGGCCGTTTGGCGGGTATTTACAAATACAATGGTTTTAGTAAACAGCTCATCATCCTGCATAAATAAATTCAGCAGGTTGAGCTTGGTGATGAAATTAGGTACGTGGTACAACACCTGGGGCAACGTTTCTATTTTACTTTCCGCAATTTCTTCAATCTCAACAACAGCCGCGGTTTCCATAAATGGATTGATCATTTTTTGCAGCTTATCATGCATTACTTCGGTAAAAACCAGGCGCTGGGCTTTGGTAATGCTGTTAGCCAGTTCGGCAACCGGAAGTTGCAGCCCTTGTTTTACAATCTGGTCGGCATCATCAATGATCAAAAGTTCGATCTTATTGAGATTGAGGCCGAGTTTAAGGTAGATGGAGCGGGCTCTGTCAGGCGTGGCAACTACAATATCAGCGCCATCAGCCAAAGCATTCAGCTGGCTTTCGGTACCCGGCGCGGCATAAAGGCCCACCAGTTGCAGCGGTTTATTCTTGTTCAATTCTTCAAACCTGGTAATAACATCCAGCACATGCTCTTTGGTTGGCACCAGGATCAGCACCCGTGGTACACCTTCCGAAGAATACCCCATGCGGTTAGAAACCGACAAAACGTAGGTGGTGGTTTTTCCGCAGCCTTCCGGGCCAATCGCGATAAGGTCCTGCCCACCATAAATACGCGCCAATGTTTTTTGCTGAATTTCTTTCGGGGACTCATATCCCAACCCATTAACTTTATTAAGTAAATTTTTATTCAGCTTTAATTTTTCTGACCACGCCATACCGTTCATTTTTTAAGGAGGGCAAATTTACCCTTTTTAAAATGATTTTCTCAATCGGATTTAATTGGCTTAAAATTAGCGTTATACAGCAAGCCAATCTTCATTGGCAGCGCAATTAAGTTTGCCGGAATAGGCGGTTATGGCTGGAATATCCAGGTAGGGGTAAGTAACTTTCGATAGGTAAAGCCCCTGCGGGTATGCCGGGATAATTACCTTCGGCGTATCACCGTTTGCAAGGTAATGTTCAAATTCATCCACGCTCATATCACCACGGCCAATGTCCAGCAAACGCCCAACGATGATCCGGATCATTTTACTTAAAAACCGGTTGGCGGAGATATTAAACCTCAGTCTGCTCCCGTCAGCGCTGGTATATAAACCGGCTGATGAAATATAGCAAAGCGTATGATCAATCTTGTCAGGGCATTTGCAAAAGGCCCTGTAGTCGGTATAAAGCGGCAGCAGGGCGACTGCAGCTTTCATTTTATCAAGGTCGAGTTCTTTTTCAGCGTATAATGAACTGAACTGGCTTAAAAACGGGTCCTTATAAGTATGTATATAATAATCGTACGAACGCTGAATAGCATCAAAGCGGGCATGGGGGAGCCCTTGCATAGGGATAATATCAAAAATGGCAATGTCATCCGGCAAGATCTTGTTCAGCCTGAAAAACAGGTCGAAATCCCAATTGTCATCTAAATCAGCATGAAAAAAAAACTGCCCAGCATGTACTTTGGCATCTGTACGTCCGCAGCCAATAATTGCCACCTGTTTTTTCAATAACCTGCCGAGGGCACTTTCCAATACTTCCTGCACACTATGCATCCCCGGGTGTTTTTGCCATCCGTTATAATGCGTGCCATGGTAGGCGATATGGAAGAAGTATCTCAAGTATTTTTTAGTTTAAGTGCAAATTTACCATTTCTGGGTGGTATTTTGGCAATTGCACCCTAACTACATGGAACTCGCGTTAAAAATAACGGTGTGGAATTTTTCGCCCGGGACCAGAAAAATAGTAAATAAAATTCTTGATAAATCCAAGTAAATTACAGAATTTATTACTGTGCCAGGTGTCCCGGCCGTATTCATGCGTGCCGGGTGGTTCAGGTGCTTCTGCTAACCTGGCAACTTCAGTCTGGTCTTATTAATACATCGTCATAAAAACAATTGGCAATTTTAAACACGGTTTCCCCGGGCCTGACTACTTTTTCTTGCCAGCTTTTTCCGAATCCTGCTGCACCCTGAATTTTACCATCCGGCGAATCAGGTCGACAGGCAAGGGTTTGTCAATCGGGAACTGAATCGCTCCTTTTGAAAATTTATAGGCCGTGAGTTCTTGCTTAAACACCCCGATAGGGGTTGAAGTTGGATAAAATCCAATATGGCCCTGGTGAGCAGCGTAATAAACCAGCACGCTATTCGCTTTAAACGCGGGCATATTATAGCTGATCACTTCCTGCGCATTTGGCGCTTCCTGTTTGATGGTACTGCGCAATACCTCTAAAATTTCCCTGGTACTTTCGGGGAAAGACGAAAAGTATTCGCTTACGGTCTTAAATTTTATGCCTGCTTCCATGGCTTTAATGTGTTTTTATATTAAATACTATGCTTTATTTATACAAACATAAATGAAGTAATTAATATAACTATGCCCTTTGCGTGACATATTTGAGGGGTATAAGTGACAAGAAAATAACTTATAGCGGGCAGAAATATTAGTCGATTTAACGTTCAACCGGTTTTTATCAATAGCTTTAGGTCGATAAAAATATAGCAATTTGCAAACGCCCAGGTAACTCAAAAAAACGATCATTTTTACTTTTGCGTTTTTCTGCATTTCAGACGGCCTAAGAAATATTACAAAGCGATTTCGCAGATCTTAAAGGCAAGGCAAAATATCCCCGGAGAAAACAATCTGCCCTCCGGGGATATCAATATTATAAGGTAGCCATGTCAATTACAAAGCGGTAACGCACATCGCCTTTTACCATTCGGTCATAAGCAGTTTGAATATCTTTGATATCGATCATTTCAATATCCGATACGATGTTGTTGGCTGCACAAAAATCCAGCATTTCCTGGGTTTCCTTAATGCCGCCAATGCCCGATCCGGCCAGGCTCTTGCGGCCCCCCAACAAACTAAACGCGGCTATCGCTGCCGGTTTTGGCGGTACGCCAACGCAAATATGCACACCGTCCGTTCTCAGTAATCCCAGGTACATGTTAAAATCATGTTCAGCGGATACCGTATCGAGGATAAAGTCAAAGGTGCCGCTTGCAGCTTTAACCTGAGCCTCGTCAGTCGTAACCACAAAATGGTGAGCGCCAAGCTTTTTGGCGTCGGCCTCTTTTTTAGGCGATGTGCTTAATATGGTTACATCAGCGCCGAAAGCGACGCCAAATTTAACCGCCATATGGCCAAGTCCACCAAGGCCAAGTACTGCCAGCTTATGGCCCTTGCCCACTTTCCAGTGCCTCAATGGCGAATAAGTGGTAATGCCGGCACACAATAAAGGCGCCACTGCGGCAAGGTTCAGCCCTTCTGAAATATGCAGTACAAAATCTTCGTTAACCACAATGGTGTTCGAATAGCCACCATAGGTAGGTGTTTTGCCATCTTGCTCTAAACCATTATAGGTTTGCGAGCTACCGTTGAGGCAATATTGTTCCAGGTCCCGCTTGCAGTTTTCGCAAACGTGGCATGAGTCAACCATACAACCGGTACCGGCTAAGTCACCTACTTTAAAATTTTTAACGTGGTCGCCAACTTTTACAATGCGGCCAACTATTTCGTGACCGGGTACCATCGGGAAGATTCCTGGGAACCAATCGTTTTTGATCTGGTGAAGATCCGAGTGGCAAACGCCGCAAAATAAAATATCGAACTGAACATCGTGCGGGCCAACTTCGCGGCGTTCGAATGTCCAGGGTGCCAGCGGAGTTTTTTCATCCTGCGCGGCATAAGCTTTGGTTGTTATCATACTAGTAAGTGTTTGTGAGAGCCCAAATATAGCAATGACTTAATGAGTTAGGATGTGTAATCAAATAAGTTACATTTTGCTGATGAAATGAATGTTTGATATCGTCTATTTACGACAAAAAACCCCGGTCCTTTGAAACTGGTCATCAGCTATCCCTGCGCTGGGCCCGACAGTAAGGCGGACAGCAAATATTGACCAATAAAAAACCGGGCAACTCTCGCCACCCGGTTCTACATATAATTGTTTTCTGCTCAATCCGAAACATTCTTCCAACTCAGCACATCATATTTTGTCCTTTTCTCATTTTCGGCTCCGCCGTAAATCAGTGTTTTGTTAACTTTGGCAGGGGCGGCTATTTCTTCAAAGCGGTCCATTTCTTTAAATAAACTGCTGCTGATGGTTTGGGTCGCCTTTATTTCAAAAATGGAAAAGCCGTTGCTCTTTTTCATCAGCAGGTCAACTTCGTGGGCATTACTGTCCTGCCAAAAATAATAATCCTGATGCAGGTATAAGTGATGGTTCTTTTTCTGGTATTCAGCAAGGATCATGTTTTCAAAAACCTGTCCTTTCAGCCGGTTTTCTTCCAGCTCGCCGGCGGTCCTTATCCCCAATAAATAGTTCAGCAAGCCGGTATCGTAAAAATACAATTTCGGGCTTTTTACCAGGCGCTTGTTGAAATTTTGATGATATGGCTGTAAAAGGAAGATGATATAACTACTTTCCAGTATGGATAACCAGGCTTTTGCGGTGTTATGTGAAATGTCGCATTCATTGGCCAAAGCGCTATAATTTAACAGTTGCCCCGCCCTACCGGCACATAGGCCTAAAAAGGTCCGGAAAACCTTTAGATCGCGGATGTTCATTAATTCAGTAACATCTTTTTCAATATAGGTTTGAATATAGTTGGAATAGAAAACAACAGGATCAATATCCCTGTCGAAAATGGCCGGGTAGAAACCCTTGATACTGGCTTTAGTATAGGAATCCTCCAATAAGCCTTGTGATTTCAATTCTGTAAAATCCAAAGGGAGCAGCTTAAACAAAGCTACTCTGCCCGCCAGGGTTTGGGTGATGCTGTTCAACAAGTGAAAATTTTGTGAACCCGACAGTATAAATTGCCCCATCTGTCCCGATTCATCCACCCTGCCCTGGATATAGGAAAATAGGGCAGGCGCACGCTGCACTTCATCAAAAATAATTTTTTGATCGTACGTGTTCAAAAAACCGATGGGATCTTCCAATGCAAAAGAGCGTGTGTCCGGGTTTTCAAGCGAAACATAGCGGTAATCGCTAAAAAGGGCTTTTAGCAAAGTGGTTTTGCCGCTTTGCCTTGGCCCTGTAACTGCAAGTACCGGGAATTTGGATTGCTGCGCTTTAACAATCGGCGCTATCTGCCGGGCGATAAATGAGCTCATTTTATTTTGATCTTTATACAAACTTACAATTTACATAAGGTATATTTACAATATACATAATATAAATTTTCAATTTACATGGCTTTAACTTTCAATTTATAGGAGTTTTATTCGCAAAATACATAGAAAATCGCTGTAACCTGTAGTGCCAATACAAAAAAACCGGGCAACTCTCGCTACCCGGTTTCACATATAATTGTTCGATTGATTTCAATTAAGTCCGAAAGTCAGTAAATTCCGAAAGATGCATTTGGTTTTAATTTTAAAACGATCTTTCATTCTTAATACCCGCTCACCCCTTCCTTCCCTTCCCTCGGGGAAGGATTCGCACAGGCCCTGGCTTTTTTACTATGAACCATCGATCATGCACTTCGTGCCATGAACTATGATCTATGAACCATGAACTAAAAGACCTGCTCAAACTGGTTCACCGCGTCTTTGCTTTCTAAAATAGAATGCCCCATCAGGAATTCATCTACCTTACGCGCTGCTTCGCGGCCCTCGGAGATGGCCCAAACCACGAGGGACTGTCCGCGGCGCATATCGCCGGCGGCAAATACTTTGCTTACGTTGGTGCGGTAAACGCCTTCTTTGGCTTTTACGTTTTTGCGTTCGTCAAGGTCAACCCCCAGGTTTTCTATCATGCCGGTATGCTGCGGGAACAGGAAGCCCATTGCCAGGAAGATCCTTTGGCAAGGTATTTCTCGTTCGGAGCCTTCAACTTTTACAAATTTGATCGGCCTGTTCATTACATCCAGTTCCCAGGTAATATCACAAACACGTATCGCGCGTAAATTGCCGTCTTCATCACCTAAAAACGCTTCTGTATTAATACCCCAGAAACGGTCGCAGCCTTCTTCATGGCTGCTGGTTGTTTTCAGCACCATAGGGTAGGTTGGCCATGGCATATGTGCCGTGCGGCTTGCCGGCGGCTGGCTCATTACCTCAAACTGCTTGATAGAACTTGCGCCCTGGCGGTTGGATGTGCCCACGCAATCCGAGCCTGTATCACCGCCACCGATCACGATCACATCTTTACCGGTTGCAGTAATTTCTTCCTGCGGGAATTGGATGCCGCTTACACGTTTGTTTTGTTGCTTCAAAAAGTCCATCGCGAAGTAGATGCCTTTTAGTTCCCTGCCAGGGATATTCAGGTTACGGGGGATGGTTGATCCCCCTGCCAATACAACGGCGTCGTTGGTGCGCACCAGTTCATCAGCGGCTATGTCTTTACCAATTTCGGTATTGCATTTAAATACAATGCCATCTTTTTCCATCATTTCCACGCGGCGTTCAACCACCCATTTATCCAGTTTGAAATCAGGGATGCCATAACGCAGTAAGCCACCCGGACGGTCGTCGCGTTCGTAAACGGTAACCAAATGGCCCGCTTTGCTCAATTGAGCGGCAGCAGCCAATCCGGCCGGGCCGGAACCCACCACGGCAATCTTTTTGCCCGTTTTGATGAGCGGCGCAACCGGTTTTACCAGTTTCTTCTCAAAAGCAATCTCGATAATATGCTTTTCAATTTCCTCGATAGCTACCGCAGGTTTGTTTATCCCCAGCACGCATGCTGATTCGCACGGCGCAGGACAGATCCTGCCGGTAAACTCGGGGAAATTATTGGTTGATGATAAAATATTATAAGCTTCTTCCCAGTTTTTACGGTAAACCGCATCGTTAAACTCAGGGATGATATTACCCAGCGGGCAGCCCGAATGACAAAAAGGGATGCCGCAATTCATGCAGCGTGCTGATTGCTGGTTTAACTTTTCTTCGGGGTATAAATGAACAAATTCTTTGTAGTTTTTTACGCGCTCCGCAGCCGGTACCTTTTCAGGAAGTTCTCTGTTAAACTCCTGGAATCCTGTTGCTTTTCCCATTAGCCGATAGTTTGATATTCTAATTTCTCAATAACTTTTTTATACTCTCTTGGATACACTTTCACAAACTGAAGCGATGCTTCTTTCCAGTTGGCAAGCAGCTGCTTGGCTACTTCGCTGTCTGTTAAATGAATGTGTTTGTGCAGTAAGGCGATGATCTGCTCTTCGTCTTTCGGCGATAGCGGGTCAAGGTCAACCATTTCCTGGTTGCAATTTTCAGCAAAGGTATTGTTCGGGTTATATACCCATGCAATACCGCCGCTCATGCCTGCCGCAAAGTTGCGGCCCGTTTCACCCAGGACCAGGGCTAAACCGCCGGTCATGTATTCGCAGCCATGGTCGCCGATGCCTTCCACCACTGTGGTAGCACCGGAGTTACGCACTGCGAAACGCTCGCCTGCCATACCACGGATAAATACTTCGCCGCTGGTAGCGCCGTAAAGGGCCACGTTGCCGATGATGATATTATCTTCGGGTGTGAAGGTTGCCTTTGCAGATGGATAGATAGCCAGTTGCGCACCGGATAATCCTTTGCCTACGTAGTCATTTGCTTCGCCTTCCAGCTCAAAAGAGATGCCTTTTGTAGCGAAAGCACCAAAGCTCTGCCCTGCTGATCCTTTGAATTTAAAGTTGATGGTGTTATCAGGCAAACCAACAGATCCATATAATTTGGAGATCTCGTTGGAGAGCAATGTGCCGATAGTACGGTCAACGTTCTTTACATCAAATTCTGCAAACACCGGTGTTTTATCTTCAAGGGCAAGTTTCGCCGCTTCCAGAAGCTGCCAGTCGAGGATGGCATCCATACCATGGTCCTGTTTTTCGCTGTTGTACAGCGTCATTTCCTTTGGATGATTTACCGGTTGTAAGATGCCCGAAAGATCGATCTTTTTGGCTTTCCAGTTGGTCAGCCCATCTTTCACTTTCAGGAACTGAACACGACCCACCATTTCGTTAATGGTGCGGAAACCTAATTCAGCCATAATTTCGCGCAACTCTTCTGCCAAAAAGCGGAAAAGGTTTACGATATGCTCTGGTTTACCCGAAAATAATTTTCTTAATTCCGGATCCTGTGTAGCAACACCAACAGGGCAGGTATTCAGATGGCATTTACGCATCATAATACAGCCACCCGCAACCAGGGCTGCAGTAGCCACACCCCATTCTTCAGCGCCCATTAAGCAGGCAATCGCCAGATCGCGGCCGGTTTTCAACTGACCGTCAGTTTGCAATACTACGCGGCTGCGCAGTTTGTTGCGAACCAGCGTTTGGTGTGCTTCAGTTAAGCCCAATTCCCATGGTAAGCCCGCATGTTTAATGGAGCTGATAGGAGAGGCGCCTGTACCGCCGTCATATCCTGCAATCAGGATCACATCAGCATGCGCTTTTGCAACACCTGCAGCGATGGTTCCCACACCGGCTTTTGATACCAGTTTTACATTGATACGGGCAGCGCGGTTAGCATTTTTTAAGTCGAAGATCAGCTGTGCCAAATCTTCAATAGAATAAATATCGTGGTGCGGCGGCGGCGAGATCAAGCCAACACCCGGTGTTGAGTGCCTTGTTTTAGCGATCCAGTCGTCAACCTTATGGCCGGGCAACTGCCCGCCTTCGCCGGGTTTTGCACCCTGCGCCATTTTTATTTGTAATTCGTCAGCATTGGTCAGGTAGTTAGAGGTTACCCCAAAACGTGCGGAGGCTACTTGCTTGATGGCCGAGCGCATCGAGTCGCCGTTAGGCAAACGCTCATACCTGATCTCGTCCTCGCCGCCTTCGCCGGTGTTACTTTTGCCGCCAATACGGTTCATGGCAATTGCCATGGTGCTGTGCGCTTCGTGAGAGATAGAGCCGAATGACATGGCGCCTGTTGCAAAGCGTTTCATGATGTTTTCAGCCGGTTCAACTTCGTCTAAGCTGATCGGTTCGCGGTGATGGGCAAAATCAAGCAATCCCCTGATAGTGAAATGCTTTTCGCTTTGCTCATTGATCGCTTTCGCGTAATTTTTATAGATCGAGTAATCGTTGGTCCTGGTAGCATGCTGCAACAGGTGAACGGTGGTCGGGTTAAATAAATGCGATTCGCCGCGGCGTTTCCATTGGTAGATCCCACCCTCAGGCAATAAATGCGTATCTGATTTTGAACCGCCGAAACCTAAACGGTGTTTGCAAAGCGACTCGCGGGCAATTTCATCTAACCCTAAACCGCCGATACGGGTTACCGCGCCGGTAAAATATTTATCAACAACCGCCTGGTTGATCCCCAATATTTCAAACACTTGCGAACCATGGTAAGATTGCAGGGTAGAGATTCCCATTTTGGAGAAGATCTTCAGCAAGCCATCATTAATTGATTTCACATAGTTCTTTTGCAGCGTTTTTAAATCGAGGTTGGTCTCCATGCTGCCATTGTTTTTCAATGTTTCAATGGTAGATAGCGCCAGGTATGGGTTGATAGCTGTTGCCCCAAATGCCAGCAAGCAGGCAAAGTGGTGTACTTCCCATGTATCGCCTGTTTCCACAACAATACCTACAGCGCCCCTGCGGCCGCTCCTGATCAAGTGGTGATGCACAGCAGATACCGCTAATAATGATGGTATAGGCGCATGCTCCGAGTCAATAGCACGATCGGATAAGATCAATACCTCAAATCCGTCGTCAACTGAATCTTCGGCATAACGGCAAAGCCTTGCAATCCCTTTTTCAAGCGAACCCGGCATGCCGTCGGCATTATAATATGTTTGCAGTGTTTTAGCATGGAACATGCCGGTATCAATACTCCGCAACTTTTCAAGCTGGTGGTTTTTCAATATCGGGTGCTTTAAAACGACGCAATGGCAATGCATTTTATCTTCATCCAGCAAATTGCCATTATTACCTATAAAGGTAGATAAGCTCATCACCAAACGTTCGCGGATCGGATCGATAGGCGGGTTGGTAACTTGCGCAAAAAACTGTTTAAAGTAACTTGACAGGTGCTGTGGTTTATCAGAAAGGATCGCCAAAGGTACGTCAGTTCCCATCGAACCTATTGGTTCTTTACCATCCAGCGCCATTGGTTTAATAATGGTGTCAATATCTTCGCGGCTGTACCCGAATACCTGCTGGTAGCGGTAAACTGAATCTTCCGACAAGCTGGCAAAAGCCAAACGCGGCTCGCCCAGTTCGCCCAGCTGGATCTTATAGTTTTCCAGCCAGCGGCCATAAGGCTGCAGTGATGCTATCTGGTGTTTGATTTCGTCGTCAGTAATAATTTTGCCTTTTTCGGTGTCGATCAGCAACATTTTGCCCGGTTGCAGGCGGCCTTTTTGCAGTACTAAGCTTTCATCAATGTTTAAAACACCGGCTTCGGAGGCTGCAATAACACGGCCATCGCTGGTTACAACAAAGCGCAATGGGCGAAGACCGTTACGGTCAAGCAAAGCGCCAACCAATTTGCCATCGGTAAAAGTAATCGCAGCAGGGCCATCCCATGGCTCCATTAAAGCGGCATGGAACTCGTAGAATGCTTTTTTAAGCAGGTCCATTTGCTCGTTGCCATCCCATGCTTCAGGGATCAGCATCATCATTACATGCGGCAATGATCGGCCGCTATGCAGCAATATTTCGATGATATTATCTAAACACGCTGAGTCAGATTGGTTATTATCAATTACTGGCAACAGCATCTCCATTTCATCCTGTGTAAAGTAAGAGGATGCGTACGATTTTAAACCGGAGTAAAACCAGTTTAAGTTACCTGTGAGCGTATTGATCTCGCCGTTATGCGCGATCAAGCGGAACGGCTGTGCCAGTTTCCACGATGGGAAAGTATTGGTGGAGAAACGCGAGTGAATCATGGCAAAGCCAGAAGCAATCCGCGGATCGGTAAGATCAGTGAAATATTGGCGCAGCTGGTAGGTAGTTACCTGCCCTTTGTAAACAATTGTTTTGCAGGATAGCGAAGTGAAATAAAAATGTTCGGCAGCGGCCGGAATAGTTTCAGTGATGGTTTTGTTGATGTAACGCCTCAAAACATAAAGCTTACGCTCAAAATCCTCAGGGTTGTTAATATGGTGAGGCCTTTGTATAAATAATTGTTCCACATCTGGTTCGGCCTTGCGCGCTGTTTCGCCAATTACGGTTGAATTAACAATCAGCTTACGGTACCCCAATTTGTGAAGACCCAGTTTTTCAATGGCATTGCCGATCTGTATGCGGCAGGCCTTTTTTAGCGCTGATTCTTTCGGGAAAAATATCATCCCCACCCCATACTCGCCTGGTTCAGGCAGGCTGATCTCCAGGTTTGAGCATTCTTCCATTAATAACTCATGAGGTAATTGAATCAAAATACCTGCACCGTCACCCGATTCCGGGTCGCAGCCGCAAGCACCGCGGTGTTCCATGTTTTCGAGCATGGTGAGTGCGTCATCAATTATCTGGTTAGATTTGTGTCCGTTTATGTTTGTAATAAACCCTGTTCCGCACGAGTCGTGTTCAAATTCTGGCCTGTACAGGCCCTGTCGGCTTTCGTCTTGTTGCATTTTAAATTATAACGTTGATAAAATGGTGCAACGACG
>NZ_CAIWNH010000290.1 GCF_903913935.1 uncultured Mucilaginibacter sp. | reverse complement strand
GGCGACCCTTGTGGTCGCCCCTGTTTTTGAACCATTGCAGAAATTTTGCAATCATTATGCCGGATTCGGGATGGCGGAGCCGGATTTGAGATCGCCGGATCGGATTGGTGGCCGTATCCCGAAATTGGATTGCATTGGTGGCTACGTCGTTTAGGGCGACCACAAGGGTCGCCCCTACGGAAGTCTGCACGGTTCATTTGTCTGAACTCGAATTTAGGGAATTCAAGAATTAGCAGAATTTCTATCTAATCTCTATTCACTACCCAATGGCTTTTTCTCAACACTCACTTTCTCAGCATTCACTTTCTCCCCTTCCTCATTCGCTTTTTGCAGCTTTTTCAGCATTTCGTTGCCGATAAGGGCGTCGATCATGCCGTTGCCGCCGCCATCTTTACCGCTCACAAGGATATCAGGTACTAATTTGATACCATTACTTGCCAGTGCTTCGGCTACACGTACAATGGCGTATTGTTCGGTACCCATGGCCATGGTTTTTTGCTTGGTTACTTCGGCTTCGGCCAAACCTATGGCTTTTATTTTGCTCGCTTCGGCGTTACCGTTTACTTCAGTTGCGTTGGCATCAGCTTTGGCGTTAACTGTTTTGGCTTCGGCATCGGCCTTGGCAATGGTGATCCGCACTTCAGCATCGGCAGTTGCATTAATGGTTTTGGCCTGGGCCTCACCACGCGAAGCGGCAACTTTTGAAGCGGCCATCTGGGTGTTGATCTCCACCTGGCGGGTTGATTTCACCACTTCAGGCTGCATATCGGCACCGGCTTTGGCACTTTCAAATTCCTTACGCTCAATTTGCGCGTTACGCTGGATCTCGTAGGTAACCTTTTCCTGTTCGGCTATCTTACGGTCGGTTAGCGTTTTCATTAAAGCGGCAGGCGGCACAATGTCACCGATCAGCGTATCAACACTCACCACGTTATAATCATCCAGCACTTTGCTGATGTGCTGTTTGGCATCATCCTGCCTTTGGATCCGGTTGGCCAAAAATTCGATCACGTCGCTTTTTTGTGCCGAGTTACGGAAATAGTTGGCAATGGTAGGCTCCAGTACCTGCGAAACCAGGTTTTTCATATTACCAAACCGCGCGATCACTTTTGGCGCCTCATTGCGCGGGATATGGATGATCTGCGACACGTCGAGGTTAAAAGTAAACCCGTCAGACGACCTTACTGTAATGGTACACAGGTTTTTATCCAGCTCGTGCGCCTCGGTACGGCTATCGGCCCAATTGAGCACGATATTGGTTGTCGGCACTATTTCCACCGCATGGGTGTAAATATTTACGGGGTGTTTACCGGGATCAAGCGGCTGATCCCAAACACCTTTTTCGTTGCGCTTTACAATATTACCATGTTTAAAGCCTTCGCCACTGGTATCTTTTCCTTCCGGACCAACAAAGGAGTTGACCACACCCACATAACCGATCGGGATATAGATCATATCTACCTGCTCAACGATCACAAACCAGGGGTTTAAATAATAAGTACCCGCCAGGATCACATCTTCCTGCAAGCCCTTCATACCACCCGCGGTGATGAAGGCCATCGGGTCCTGGAAGTTTTTATGTCCGGGTACCGATACGCCGGCAATCTCGCCTTTATCGAGCGGCTCGCCATCCAGTGTGGTAATAATACCTACTTTATTTTCGTGGATCTGGGTAATGGGCACCATTTCGATATCAAACAAAAAGGTATTGATACGGTAACTACCGGGCGTTAAGAATGCCGCCTGGGGGCCTTTCTGCCCGTTATTATCCAAAAACTTCACCGCGTCCTGGAATTTGTCAGATTCCACAGGTTTACCCAGTACGCGGCCGGTATCCATGCCCGCGCCATCTTTTGCTTTTACCAGGCCCAGGTTGCCCTGCTCAATAATGGTAAAGGGCGCCATGGTAATGGCAAATTGCCAGGGCCACATGCCCCAGTATAAACCCGGGGCAAGCGCTTTGGCCTGCATACCCGCTTCGCCATTGATGGCGATGATCCGGCCGTCGGGCAATCTTTTAGCACCCGACAAAGCATACTTTTTTACCACAAGGCCTATACGATCATCGGGTACGATAACCATACCGAAAAATACGCGCAGTACAAATTTGTACATTAATAAAACAACTACAATAGGCACAGCCCACCATAGGATTGGAATTAAATCGTTCATTTTTTTTTAGATTGAATAAGTTGAATTTCTATAAACGGAACCCTTGAGATGCGGGCCCTCACTGAAACTTACAGCATTTATGATATTTAACCTGGCTGTATAGTGTAATTTAGAGAACAGGGTAATGGTTTTGTTACACATCGGGATAAGATTATTTCCAAATATGTTTGAATAGGTTGGGATTAGCAAGGGTTTTGAGAAATAAGATTTAACATTTGTAGATATCCATCGGAGGCTGCTTAAACTGAAATCAAAGTGCATTTTTATTTGTGGAATTATGTTCATGTTTATTTCAAATCACACCAGGCTAAACCGCTTTAGCGGTGTTGTATAAAGTTAGGTGGCATGCAATAGGTGGCCAGGAAATAATAATTATGATGAAGATTAAGATCGTTTATATAACTGTCGTGTTAATAAATATAATGATTGGCGTAACATGTTTTTCAAAATATGAATCGTCTGATAGCACATACACTGTAAAGCCTGGTATTGCGGACATGAAAAAGTTAGCAAAAGAAAAAGCCGAAACGCTGGGGGGGATCAACAGAATAAGGAAAACTACGCAGACAATGTTTATTTGCAGTTCAGTGGTGGTAGCTTTGTTCTCTTTGATTTTATTAAAATTTAACTTGTTTAGACCTAAACTTATAATAAAAGTAATTTTGGCACTTTCAATAGTGTCGGCAATATTGTTCGTAGTTGCAAACCTGTTAAACGTCATTCTGGGACCCGCCCCATCGGTAAAGATTACGTATGGAAATACAATAGTTTAGTGTTCCGATTGGCTGTATTCCCGACCCGTCTGTTCGATCCAAAATACAAGATATACGCCGTAGGGGCGCCCCTGGTGGGTGCCCTGGATTATTGAGATTGCACATGATTTCCCGGGATTAACGCCTGCGACTCTGGGTTCGGATTATATGGTCGCGTGTTTAGGGCGACCACAAGGGTCGCCCCTACCGTTTATGATTATTCGAATTGTTGAAAATTGGCAGACAAACTATTTGCCAGGAACCGCTTCAATCGCCTTTTTTATCTCCCCAAAAATGGCCATATTTGAATCTATCCAAAAAGCATCCAGCCGTCTATTTTTTTAGTATAAAAATTGTTTGCGCGATTTTTTTCTTCTTTTTGAGAGTTTTTCTTTGACATCATTTCACATTTATTTAATTAACAGTACTTTAATAAATAAATTATCATTTTTTGCCTGGTACCAAAAACGCGTTTTGCCTACGGAATGACCCTAAAAAGTGGCACCCAAAATGCATTTAGCCTTCAGAATGGCACTAAAAAGTGGCGCCCAAAACACGTTTTGGATACCACTTTTTCAGTGAGCTTTATAAGTTGGCAGTTTGGTAGCAGCGGCAAGATTGCCGGTAAATTTTCCTTCGGTTTTGGGCGTTATTGTTTGAATTGACTTAAAAGATAAGTAAACCAAAATTCCCCTATATTTAACCTAAATTTGGTTTATTATGAGAAGACTTTTTTTGTTCTTGCTGCTTGGCCTTGCTGGTTCAAAGGCCATGTGTATTGACCCGGTTAAAACCTACGGGCCCATCATACCCAATAAGATTCAGGACAAATATACCCCGGCCTATTACCAGAACATTGGCGGGTACCTGGGTTACCGGATGAATATCAACCTTGAAAAAAGGCTGTTAAAAATTGATTCGGCCACCCTGCTGTCGGGTTTCAGGAAACGCCCCGGCGAGCAGGTTTGGATAGGCGAGCATGTGGGCAAGTTTTTATTCTCGGCCTCAAAAACCTATGCCTATACGCACGATGCCCGCATTAAACACCTGATGGATGATATGGTGCAAAAGTATATTGTTTGCCAGATGCCGGATGGCTACCTGGGCACCTACCTTTATAAAGACCGCTGGACCGACTGGGATGTTTGGGCGCATAAATATGCCATTATCGGCCTGTTGAATTATTATTCGGTTACCGGCTATAAACCCGCACTGGAAACTGCAAAACGGGCCGCAGATTTGATATGCCGTACTTTTGGTGACGGACCCGGCAAACGCGACCTGATGTTAGCCGGCGATCATGTTGGCCTTGCCCCCGGCAGCATACTGGAGCCAATGGTGGACCTTTACCGATATACCGGTAATAAAAAGTATCTTGATTTTAGTAAATATATCCTCCGCGCGTTTGAACAGAAAGATGGCCCGAAGATCGTAGGCGGGCTGGAAAGATATGGCGACGTAACCAAAGTGGGCGATGCCAAAGCTTATGAAATGCTTTCCTGCTTTTTGGGGATGCTTAAATATTATAAACTTACCGGGGATACCAAATACTTAACCCTGCTGCAATCCGCCTGGACGGACATTACCCTGCACCATCTTTACATTACGGGTACTGCCAGCGACCATGAAGTATTTCCGGCCGACGGCACCCTGCGGGCCACCAATAGCGATGATATGGGTGAAGGCTGCGTTACGGTAACCTGGATCCAGTTTAACCTGTCATTACTTCAAATTACAGGCGACACAAAATACGCTACCGAAATGGAGCGATCGGTATACAACCATTTGCTGGCTGCCGAAAACCCGCAAACAGGCTGCGTAAGCTATTATACCGCGCTGCAGGGCGCCAAGCCCTACCGCTGCGACCAGGGTTACTCCTGCTGCCTCTCCAGTGTACCCAGGGCAATCTCGCTGATCCCCGAAATGATGGGTGGCAAAATAAATAATGTTTTTACCGTGCTGCTATACGAAAACGGCGAAGCATCAACCCAAATCATAGCCAATGATCATTCAAAGATCAGCCTGAAAGTGAATGCGGTGACGCGGTTCCCGTTAGATGGGAAGGTTGAATATACCATATCACCCTCGGCAACCAAAACATTTAAAATTGATTTCCGGGTGCCCGATTGGTCGGAGAACTTTATAGCAAGCATTGGCGGCGAAACTTATAAGGGCAAAAAAGGCCAATTACTCGGCATCGAAAGAAAATGGCATGCCGGCGATAAAGTGGCCATAACATTTGATATGCCCGTGCAGGTAATCCCCGGCGGTATTTCATTTCCAAATTCAGTAGCAGTAAAAAGGGGGCCACAGGTATTTGCCATAGACAAAGGCCTTAACAGGCAAATTGACTCGCTAAAGGATGTCAACTACGTTAAATACGATGGTGAGCTTACTAATGCCAGCGCAAGTTTACCGGCCGACTGGGATTGGAAGGAAGCTTTTTTCTTGAACATGAAGGTGAATAATATCCCTCAACAGGTGATGGTGGTTCCCTTTGCGGAAGCAGGGCAAAAGAGCGCGGGTATTGAGGTTTGGATAAACAGGTGACGAATTGGGTAACATTGTTATTATCCGGTATTTTAATGATATATTTGATTACCCATTTTATCCCGGATGAAAAACTATGTTATGGCGGCAATAGCCGTTATTATGCTGGCTTCCTATGGTTGCATTAAAAAAGGCACACCAGGTCCTGAAACAACCAATACCACCCCTGCCTTTACCTTCACCCCTTCTAAAAATCCGGTGGTTACCCCTGTAAACGGCAACTGGCAATGGATTAAGAGCTACGGCGGCGAAGGCGGATTAAGCACCCCGGCCACCTCAAATTCAACCATGAGCATAGATTTTAAATCAGACTCAACAGTAGAAGAATACAGGAATGGCACCCTCGGCTTACACGAAAATTTTAGTTATTTAAACAGCTATACTTTTTTTGATAATTCAGTATCAGCTGCTGTGGAAATAAACCAGCTTTATTACCGGCCTACCATCAGTAACGATACGCTAAGGCTCGACGTAATTGTAATGGCCGACCCTTCGTACTCGCTGTTTGTTAAGATTAAATAGTTTAGCCCGATTGCCATAGCAACCGGGCTAAACTGTTATTGCAATTCAAGCGTAACCACTGATTTTGCAGGCAGTACCACTACTAAATTACCCCCATCTTTTTTGGCGCCATTAAAGCTTTCGAGGTGAATTTTATCAGGCTGATCAAAAGTATTGATATCGGTGATATTAGCCGAGGTCAGGATCTGGCCCGTAACTGTTTTCCACTGGATATTTTTCAATGCAGTACTTATCGTTATATTGTTGTGCAGGTCAAGGTTTACCAGCGAGATATGCACCTTACCTGATGAATCCTGCGAAGCAGAAACATTAACCGCCGCCATTTTTTTACCATCAACCACATAATCAGGAGAGATCAATTGGATAGGCAAATATTTGGCATCCTGGTGCACCTTGTACATATCAAAAATATGATAGGTTGGGGTCAGCAGCATTTTTTCTTTATCAGTTAAGATAAGCGATTGCAGCACATTGATGGTTTGTGCTAAAGCAGCGCCGCGCACTCTGTCGCAATGGTTATTAAATATATTAAGGTTAGTACCTGCTATTAAAGCATCGCGCAGGCTGTTTTGCTGGAATAAAAAGCCGGGATTGGTGCCGGGTTCAACATCGGTCCAAACGCCCCATTCGTCAACCACCAGGGCGACATGTTTTTCGGGATCATATTTATCCATAATGGCGGCATGCTTGGTAACCAGCGTATCCATTTTAAGGCATTTCTGCATGGTGGCAAAATATTCGCTCTCGCTAAAACTGGTAGCTGATCCTTTATGGCCCCAATTACCGGTTGGAACGGTGTAATAATGCAATGATATTCCCCACATAAAGTAATCAGGGATATTTTTCATGATCACCTCGGTCCAGTTATAATCATCGGAATTAGGCCCGCTGGCAATCTTTTTCAACGGAGCGCCGGGATAGTTTTTGGCGAAAGACGCGTAGCGTTTAAACTGGTCGCTATAAAACTCAGGCGTCATATTTCCGCCGCAACCCCAGCTTTCGTTACCGATACCCCAAAAAGTTACTTTGTATGGGTCAGGGTGTCCGTTTTGTTTGCGCATTTCGGCAATGGTGCTGGTACTGTTGCTGTTTACGTATTCAATCCATTTCGACATTTCTTCTACCGTTCCGCTGCCCACATTGGCAGCCATGTAAGGCTCACAGTGCAGCAGGCTGCAAAGTTCCAAAAACTCATGTGTGCCAAAGCTGTTATCTTCGGTAGTGCCGCCCCAGTTGGTATTTACCATCTTTGGCCTTTGTTCGGCCGGGCCAATACCATCGCGCCAGTGGTATTCGTCAGCAAAACAGCCGCCGGGCCAGCGCAGGCTCGGGATCTTTATTTTTACAAGCGCTTTAACAATATCAAGCCGTATCCGGTCCTGCTTTTCAACCGGCATGGTTTTATCTACCCAAAAACCACCGTAAATGCCATGTCCCAAATGTTCGGCAAACTGGCCGTAGATGTATTTGCTGATGATGAGTTTTGAATCGTTGCTGATGCTAAGATTAGCAGTTGTCTGCGCATTTGCGGCTAAAGCAGACCCGGCCATAATCAGCAAAATGCTGAGTTGTTTTTTGAAGATCATAATTGGTTAATAAGTGTTGAAATAACAATTGTTAAATGTATAAAGAATTTTCAAATCACAGCATAATCCTTTAAATTTATTTAATTTCGGGCAGCTTGAAATCATCATGAAAAAACACGCCATTTTAATATTCAGTGCATTATTGTTTTTAGGGATCGCG
>NZ_CAIWNH010000289.1 GCF_903913935.1 uncultured Mucilaginibacter sp. | reverse complement strand
TTATATTTTATAAAATAAACATCTTACAAAATAATATTCTGTTAAATGTCATAAATACAGAATATATTCAACTGGAGTAGATTGCCAATCATATTGTTATATCTTGCTTATTATTAATACTTTGCATAGTTATTCTTTTTATCAGCTAACGACTAAGGCAAAAAAATCACATATAAATGTCAGTTTTTCGACAACGACACGTTCTGTAACTATTTTAGTACAAAACATTTTAGTCAGATAATACACTTTAAATTAACTTTGGATACCAAATGGAAATTGACTTATGAAAATGAAAAAAATGATGATCCTATTATTGCCGTTATTCGCAATAGCGGGATTGATACTATTTAATGCCTGCAAGGATACGCCGGCTACAGGATCTGGCGTGGCTGCAAGTACAGGGCTGATCCTTCCTGAAGGTTTCAACGCTGTAACTATTGCTGAAAATACGGGTAGTCCAAGGCACATGGTGGTTACGCCGGAAAATGACCTTTATGTACACCTGGCGAATAACAGAAAAGGGAAAAGTATCTTGGTATATCATATTGACGGCGATAAGGCTACATTAAAATCAACCTTTGGCGACTTCGGTGGCACCGGCATCGCCATTAAAGATGGCTATTTATATGCCTCCAACAACACAGATGTATACCGTTTTAAATTAAACGACAAAAACGAGGTGGCTCCCCAAGCCCAGCCGGAACGAATAGTTACCGGATTAATTGGCAGAAGGATGCACGAACCGAAAGCCATTTGCCTGGATAATGATGGCAATATTTACGTTAATATCGGCGCTTACTCAAATATATGCAGCGACTATGACCCTAAGGCAACCGGCTGTCCAATATTGGATTCGGCAGCCGGGATCTGGCAATTCAAGGCAAATAAGCCTGACCAGCACTATGGTGATGGGGTTCATTATGCATGGGGTTTAAGAAATGTGGTTGGCATTTCGTGGAATCAACAGGATAACCAATTGTTTGTGATGCAGCATGGGCGCGACGCATTGCATGATCTATACCCGAGCCTTTATTCTGAAAAACAGTCGGCAGAGCTCCCATCGGAATGTATGTTTGCTATAAAAAAAGGCGACAATGCCGGCTGGCCGTATGTTTATTACGACTGGATGCAAAATAAAAACATGCTCGGCCCTGAATATGGCGGCGATGGTAAAAAGCCTGCGGATGCGAAGTACATCAACCCGGTGGCAGCTTACCCCGGTCACTATGCACCAGACGGGTTGCTATTTTATACCGGCAGCCAATTTCCCGAAAAATATAAAAATGGTGCTTTTATTGCCTTCCATGGTTCATGGAACAGGGCTCCATTGCCACAGGCCGGGTACTGTGTAGTATTTCAACCATTTAAAGATGGCAAACCCGATGGTAAATGGGAGGTTTTTGCCGATGGGTTTGCCGGTGCGAATAAATCACCCGGTGGTGCCGCTCACAGGCCATGCGGCCTGGCGCAGGGGCCTGACGGTTCACTTTATGTAAGTGACGATCAGCACGGTGCTATTTATAAAATCAATTACAAAAAATAATGAAGTACTGTTTACCAGCTATAATATTACTTATATCGATATTCGCAGGCAGGGTTCAAGCTCAGGCAAAAAAAGCTGTACATCATACAAGCAGCGCAGCGGCAATCGCCAGGGGGGGAATAGTTTACGGAAAGATCTGCATTGCCTGCCATATGGCCGATGGTAATGGGGTGCCGATGATGAATCCACCACTCATTAATACCACTTATGTACTTGGTGACAAAACGAAACTCATCACCATAGTTTTAAATGGTTTTAAAGAAGATGTGGAGATTAACGGCCAAACTTATTCTAATGTGATGACCCCGCATAAAGATTTGACCGACCAGCAAATTGCTGATGTTTTAACTTATGTGCGTAAAAGCTTTGGTAACAAGGCCAATTCGATAAAAACATCAGAAGTTAAAATGGTTAGGGCGACTATTAAGTGATTATACTGATTTTTCATAATGATTACACCGATTGATTTTCAAATCGGTGTAATCATAAACTAAACGGTGAAATCATAATTAACAGGTAAGCTGGTATTGATAAACAACGCTACGCCGGATTTTTTCTTTCACACGATGAAGGCTCTCCTCAATGGTATCCTTGTGATCTTTCCCGGTTACCTCAATAAATGCTTTTTGATAGCCAGTTAATGCTTTTGAAAAATCCTTATTCTTTTCAAAAAACAAACCCTGCAATTCATAGATTGACGCAATACTCACTCCGGGAACGTTTAGGGCCTTTTCTATAACTTGGTTAGCCTGTTTTTCCATCCTCAGAAAAACCACCAAACTCAGGTAATGGAAATAATTATCAGGGAATAAAGGCTCCAGGTCCATACAGGTTTTAAAATGATACCCCGCGGTTTGGTAATCCTTAATTTCATAATAATATATTTTCCCTAACTGGAAATGAGCTCTCGCATAAAGCGGGTCGTTATCAATGATCTCTTTCAGCAATTGAAGAGCCTTTGGCGATTCGCCGTAATTTACTTCTTCAACAGCCTGCAGATACTTTTCTTCAATAGTATAATAAGTGTCCATAAACTTTTAAATAATGGGTTGAGGCATGCAATAAAGCAAACCTTAAATTCAACAAAATAATAATTGTATTTGTCCTTAACAGGACTGATGAAGAGAACTAGCCCATTGCATAACTCTTCTGCTGCGCACCCATGGGCCGCAAAAAGTTTTGTTTGCAGAAGTGATTCAGACGTAGCATTGAATTTATTTTTTTTGCAAAGATAGTAAATAAATGATTTCACTGATTAAGGAAAATAATTTCACCGATTGTGTTTTTTGAAAATCGGTGTAATCAAAAACAAATCTGTGTAATCCGAATTACCCAAACCAATCAAACAAATCATTTTGCTTTAAGGCGGATTTTTGTTGAGCACCAAGATCTTTCATTACCAGCCCCTCTCCCATCAAAATCAAACGGTTACCATAGGTATAGGCGTCTTTTAAATTGTGAGTGATGAGGATAGCAGTTAAGCGGTAATCTTTGATCAGTTCTTCAGCGGTTTTCATTACCACCTGCGCCGACCGCGGGTCAAGCGCTGCTGTTGGTTCATCCAGCAACAGGACTTTGCAACTGTCCATTACGCTCATCAATAAAGTTAATGCCTGGCGCTGCCCGCCTGACAAGGTGCCCATTGGTTGCTCAATTTTATTTTCAAGGCCGAGGCCAAGGGTTGAAATTTTCTCTTTAACCTGATTTTTAAAGGTGTCATTAATGCCAATGGTTAAACCTTTTGCCCGGGTCCGTATGGCCGCTAGCCTGAAATTATCAATAATGCTAAGGTCAGATGCCGTACCGCTCATTGGATTTTGAAAGACACGGGCAATCCATTGGCTGCGCCTGTAATCGGGTAGTTTAGTTACATCCTTCCCATCAACGATAATACTTCCCTGGTTTGGAAAAACACTCCCGGCAACCATATCCAGCAAAGTCGTCTTGCCGGAACCATTCGAACCAACAATCACCACAAACTCTCCCGATTTGATATGCAGATCAATGCCATTTACCGCATTTACCTGGTTTGACCTGCCGGTGTTGAATGTTTTGTGAATGTTTTTGATGTCGATCATATTTTGATTTCGGAATTCGGAATTTCGATTTCGGACTTACTTAGCGGTTCTGAAATTAATGCGGGGCAAACTCACTATTAACAATACAAAAACTGCCGTTACTGCCTTTAAATAAATTGGATTAACGCCAATTTCCAGTGTAATAGCCAATACAAATTGAAATATTATGGCGCCACTCAGCACCAATAACAAACTTAACCATATGGAGGTAAGGCGTAGCCAATTGATAAATGTTTCCGCTATTATGACCGAGCCAAGCCCAATAATTACTATCCCTATACCCATACTGATGTCTGCATACCCTTGCTGCTGGCTGATAAGATAACCACTTGTAGCTGTTAATGCATTGGCAAGCGCGAGCCCAATTATCTTCATCCTGTCAGTGTTAACCCCTAAAGCGCGGATCATAGTTTCACTGTTACCGGTTGCGCGCATAGCTAATCCGAAATCAGTTTTAAGGAGGTAACCAATAAAAAGGGTAATAATACCTACAAAAATTATCAATATCCAGAAAGTATTATGATTTGGATCTGCGCTGATATTAATTATATTAAACAAGGTTGAAACGTCTATCAATGGTAAATTAGATCGTCCCATCAATGCAAGGTAGACTGAGTAAAGGGCAGTCATAACCAGAATTCCAGCCAACAGCGCATGGATTTTTAACTTTGTGTGAATTACCCCGGTTAAAGCCCCTGCTGTGGCACCCGCCGCTGCAACTGCCGGCAAGGTAATATAAATTGGCTGATGATGTGTTAAAAATATGGCTGTAACTGTCGCCCCCAATGTATAACTCCCGTCGGTTGTAATATCAGGAATATTAAATATCTTCATTGATATATAAATTCCAAGGGCAACTCCCGAGAAACACAAACCCTGTAATAAAGCGGTGAGGTAAAAATCCATTACTTAACAGCTTCAAAATTTGAAGGAACAGTGATGTTGTATTTTTTAACAGCGGCTGGGTTATAAACCCTTTTGCGCACTTTAACCATTTCCGGCTGCAAACCCGCCGTTGAATGTGTTTTTAAAAATTGTGCGGCCTGCTCCCCTGCCTGGTAGCCCCATTGGTAAATATCAGCGCCAAAGGCGGCAACGGCGCCACGTTGCACCAGGCCCACTTCGCTGGTAAAAATCGGCACATTTTTTTGGTTACAGCTTTTTAATATGGTTTCAAAAGCGCTAAATACGGTATTATCGGGGTTGGCAAAAAAGGCGTCGATGTTTTTATTCAATAATGCCTGTGTTACCAGTTGTGCATCTGCCGAAGAATTTAAAGGCAAGGCAATTAGAGAGATATTAATTTTATCCGCTAAGGATTGTATCCTATTTTTGGCATCAACTGATTGCGGTTCCGATTGGTTGTAGATCATCCCTACCACCAGTTTACCTGCCTTCGGTTTCATGAATTTTGGAATGTTTGAAAAAGAAGTATCAATATAATTCAAATCCTCAACCGCGCCGAACAGATTGGCAGGGGCCTTACCGTCTGCGCCCTCCAGCTTCATCAGTTTTACAATGGGCGAAACCATCATAAATATGGGTATAGTCTTGGTTTTTTGCGCAGCAGTGATGGAAGACAAGGTAGTACAGGTAGCCATCAGATCGACTTTTTCGGAAACAAACTGGTTGACGATCTGTGTGAGCGTAGGGATACTTCCCTGCGCATTGCTGTATTCTATCTTTATATTTTTTTGATCTTCACTAAATCCGTTTTTCTTTAGCGCATCCACAAAACCGGTACGTGCAGGAGAGATCGAAGCATCTTCAAAAGCATCCACAAAACCAACAACCGGCATAATTTTTTTATCGCCCGAATGGCATGAACAAAAAAAAGCAGCGAGCAAAATCAGCGAAAAGTATTTCAATAGCTTCATGGTACGAAGTTATATAAAGAAGGTGAAAGGTAAAAGCCGAAAGGTAAAAGCTTTTACCATCCTTTCGCGTCCTTAAACTTTTTTTAAGTATTTTTACGCCTGCATGACTCCTATCATTTCAAAACTACCCCAAACGGGGACTACTATATTTACGGTAATGTCGGCCCTGGCAAATGAGGTAGGCGCTATAAATTTGTCACAGGGTTTCCCGGATTTCGAAACCTCTCCTGAATTGATCAAGCTGGTAAATTCAGCAATGAAAAAAGGGCATAACCAATATGCCCCCATGCCGGGTGTGCAGGCCCTCCGTGAAAGGATAGCCGAAAAAACTGAAAAGCTTTACGGAGCTGTTTACAATCCGGATACTGAGATCACCATAACCGCAGGCGGCACACAAGCCATATTTACCGCGATCACAGCAGTAATTAACCCCAATGATGAGGTGATTATCTTTGAGCCGGCATTTGATTGCTACGCACCTGCTATTAAACTAATGGGCGGTATTGTAAAATCACTGGAGCTGGAGCCGCCTGACTACCGCATCCCCTGGGATATGGTAAAAAGGCTCATTAACAGCAAGACCAGGATGATCATCCTGAATACACCGCATAACCCCACGGCTACCATCCTGCACAAAGAGGATATTGATGAACTAAGCGCGTTGGTAAAAAACCAGGATATTTTGATCCTGAGCGATGAGGTATACGAACACCTGATATATGATGGCGAAACGCATCATAGCATGGCCCGATACCCCGAGTTGCAGCAACGCAGCTTTATAGTAGCATCGTTTGGCAAACCTTTCCATGCCACCGGCTGGAAAGTTGGCTACTGTATGGCGCCTGCTTTTTTAATGAGTGAGTTTAGAAAAATACACCAGTTTTTGGTTTTCAGCGTAAACGCGCCGATCCAATATGCCATCGCGGAGTATCTGAAAGATGAAAACGTTTATTTATGCCTGCCTGCGTTTTTTGAAAAAAAGCGGGATTATTTTCGGAAAGGATTGGAGCAAACGAAATTTAGATTATTACCTTGTTCCGGCTCCTATTTTCAATCCGTTACTTTTGAAAACATTACAGATGAGAAAGATAGCGACTTTTCATTACGCTTAACAAAAGAATTTGGCGTGGCGGCTATACCCACTTCGGCTTTTTATACCAAGGGCACAGATCACCACGTTTTGCGTTTTTGTTTCGCCAAAAGACAAGAAACGCTCGATAAAGCCGTTGAAAGATTGTTGAAAGTGTAGTTCATGGTTGATGGTTCATAGTTCATAGCCTATTGTGGTTATGGCGAAAATTTTATTAAGCAACGAAGAAATAATGAACCGTTAATGCAGCCATGAACTATGAACCATTAACTATGAACCAAACTAACGAATGGAAAATTTAAAAGTAACCACCTTCCAGGGATATCTTTACTGGGAAAACATCGATAAAAACCTGCAAAATATTACCACGCGTTTATCCAATATCCGCGAAAAAACCAACCTGATCATTTTACCGGAAATGTTCAGTACGGGATTTTCTATGGAAGCGGAAAAACTGGCCGAGGGTATGGGCGGGAAAACGATGAAGTGGATGTATAAAATCGCAAAAGAATATGACTGCGTTTTAACTGGCACTATCATCATTAAAGAAAACGAAAAATATTATAACCGCCTTATCTGGATGCGACCAGATGGTACTTATGAATATTATGATAAGCGCCACCTGTTTGCTATGGGGAATGAGCATATGACCTATACGCCAGGTAACAAAAGGCTTATTGTTAAGTTAAAAGGCTGGAATATTTGCCCGATGATCTGTTACGACCTCCGTTTTCCGGTTTGGTTAAGAAATGCACACGCTGAGTATGATCTGCTGATCGTTACCGCTAACTGGCCCGAAAAGAGGATCGCTCACTGGCGCACACTGATTAACGCCCGGGCGATAGAGAACCAGGCCTATGTGATCGGCGTAAACCGCGTAGGGCACGATGGCAATGAAGTTTATCATTCCGGCGATTCCACATGTATCGACCCAACCGGTAACGTAGTTTATTATAAACGCGACGAAGAAGACCTTTATACATTCACCATTAACGCGGATGAAGTTACAAAAACCAGGCGCGCTCTGCCATTTTTGAAGGATGAGGATGAGTTTAAGATTATCGTCTGAATTTGTCTGAACCCAGATTAAACAGATTTATCAGATATTTTGGATTTTAAAAATCGTGAAAATCCATTAATCCCTTTAATCCCGGTTCAGACATTATACCTATTTTTAGCCTAAATTAATTAAACGATCTCAATGAAGCTTATTAACCGGAGCATCATCACAAGTGCATTTATCTTATTTTTTGCATTATCAGCATCTGCCCAAAGAAAAAAAGACTACACGCAATTTGTTAACCCTTTTATAGGCACAGGTGG
>NZ_CAIWNH010000288.1 GCF_903913935.1 uncultured Mucilaginibacter sp. | reverse complement strand
TTTAAATAAACATCACCTTTTCGGAAAAGTGAAGCATAAAAAGGCTGTGCAGAAATATTCAGATCATGCTGCTGTTTTAGCCCAGAAATCTGCTGTTTAAGTTTTGAAAAGTTTTGGGCCGTTGTTCTACCTAAGGGCGACAAGATATTATCGGCGACTACAAATACGTCCGGCTCCTTATCGGCTGGTAAACTATTCATGGCTTATCTTGTTCCGTTTTTCGCTTGTAAATACTTTCATTTCGCATTGTGCCAGCAACTCATTTTCATGCCAAACTTTTCCTGAAAAAACCGTCACATCAAAAATTTGATTCTCAATCGTGATCTCGGTATAGAGTACCTCATTCAATCTAGGAAGTTTAAATATTTCCAGATCCCTGATGGCCCCGATGTACCCTACAGCTACCGGTTTGTTCTCCACTTTTGCCAGATAGCCCGCATGCAGCGCAGCCGTTTGGGCCATATTTTCTAATAAGCCTGCCTCCTGAAATAAATTATTTTTAAGAAAAACATTATCGCTCCTGATCAAAAACTCACTTTGCGCGCTTTGTTCGTCAACAAATAGCAACTTGCTTACCATTACAAATGGAGCCTTTTGCGGAATCAATGCTTGGATATCGTCCATTGGCAGCTTCATCATTCAGGAATATAAACCGCCGTTTACCGAAAGTACCTGGCCGGTGATATATGCAGCCTCCGGCGAAGCCAGGAAAGCTGCCGCATAAGCAACTTCTTCGGGCAAACCAAAACGCTTGACCGGGATGAAGGCATTCAATTCTTTTTCGTTCAAATCAGCGGTCATATCCGTTTTGATGAAGCCGGGCGCCAATGCATTTACAGTGATACCCTGCCGGCCAACTTCCTGCGCCAGCGCTTTAGTAGCGCCAATGACCCCTGCCTTTGCTGCTGAATAATTGGTTTGCCCGGCTAACCCTTTTAAACCCGACAAGGATACCACATTGACGATACGGCCATACTTGCGGGAGAGCATACTGTTTAAAACCAGCCTGGTCACATAAAAAAAACTGTCAAGGTTAGTTTTTAACACGCTGTCCCATTGTTCGTCAGCCATCCATGCCATCAGGCTGTCATCGGTTATGCCGGCGTTGTTTACCAATACTTCAATATAATTTTCGGTATTACCCGTGATCCATTTACCAAGGATCGCGTGGATCTGTTCCCGGTCAGCCACATCAAATTGCAGCAACTCAGCAGTACCGCCTGCACGTTCGATCAACGAAAGTGTTTTTTCAGCTTCGTCATTATTGGTTTTATAGTTGATTAAAATATGATATCCCAAAGCAGCCATTTTGATGCAGATCGCCCTGCCTATGCCCCTTGATCCGCCGGTGATTAAAGTACACTTCATTTGGCGACCGCTATAAGATGTTCCGATGTTTCCAAAAAATCCTTCACGCTGGCCAAATCCTTATATTTTGGCAAGTCTTCAATAAATTTGGGGAAGATCTCCCTTACTTCATCATACGTTGCGCGGGAAACGGCCGACAATCTGCTACGGCATTCCAGGTAATCAATCGCCTGCAAAATGGTCATGAGTTGAATGGCGAGTACTTCAAATGAATTGTCAATCACCCTCTTTGTCATCAGCGCCGCATTGCAGCCCATACTGACGATATCCTGGTTATCGTTATTGTTTGGGATGCTATGCACGTACATCGGGAACGACAGGCTTTGGTTTTCGGCAACGGTTGAAGTGGCAGTAAACTGCATCCCCTGCATACCAAAATTAAGGCCAAGTAAGCCGAGATTTACAAACGGAGGTAGTTTTTGGTTGAGTTTGTTGTTCAGCAGGTAATTCAGCTGCCGTTCTGAAAGCATCGACAATTTGGTAATAGCGATCTTCAGCTTATCCATTTCGAGGGAAACATAATCGCCATGAAAATTGCCACCATGATAAATATTTTGATTTTCA
>NZ_CAIWNH010000287.1 GCF_903913935.1 uncultured Mucilaginibacter sp. | reverse complement strand
CATGATGATTGGCGTAAACGACGAAGCACAAGGCCTGACTGTTAGCGATTACCGATTGAAATTTGCGCAAATATTAAATTCCGCTATTAATTTAACAGGTGGTAAAGCCAGCCATGTTTTTGTTTTGTCGATACCGGATTGGGGAGTAACGCCATTTGCGAAAGGCCAGGAAAGTACGATCGGCCCGCAGATTGACCTTTTTAACGATATAAATAAAAGCGTGACATTGCAAGCGGGAGCCAACTACCTGAACGTTACTGATATTTCGCGGCTGGCGGCGACAGATTCTACATTACTCGCAGCCGACGAACTACACCCGTCAAAAAAAATGTACAGGATGTGGACTAACTTGCTTGAACCCCTGGTGACCAGCAAATTAAAAAATTAACTTTTTCCTTTAGCGGCTATTTCTCCTATCGCTATTACCAGTTTATCCAGATCATTCAGCGATGTATACACATGCGGTGTTACCCTGACGCAGTTAATATTTTCCCAAACTATGCCTACAGTATGTATCTTATATTTTTCAAAAAGAGCATTGTCCAATTCGCCCGGGGTCATCCCATCAATACTTATACCGCAAATAGCGCAGGAGTATTTGGCGTTTAATGAAGTATGCAGCTTAACTTTGGGGATGTGCTGAACCTTTGAGGCCCAATAATTCTTCAGGAAACGGATCCGTTCTTCTTTGCGTTTGCTGCCTATGCCTTCATGGAAATTAATGGCCTCGCCTATCCCCTGTTCAATCGGGAAACTGCGGGTACCCAGGTCTTCAAATTTACGGATGTCACCATCATGTGGTTTATCGCCACATACCATGGGCCAAACATTTTCAATTTTTTCTTTTTTGATCCACAACATGCCACTGCCTATAGGGGCCGACAGGAATTTATGCAAACTGGTACCAAAATAATCGCAATGCAGGTCGGGTATTTTAAAATCTAGTAACCCAAATGAATGTGCGCCATCCACCAAAACCTCAATGCCTTTGGCATGCGCCATATCGCTTATTTTTTGCACCGGCATGATTTGCCCTACCCAATTGATCATATGCGTGATATGAATAAGTTTTGTTTTTGGGGTGATCGCATCTTCATAGGCCTTTACAATTTCGGCATCATCCTCAATCGGGAAATCAAAACTGATCTGTTTATAAACGATGCCATCGCGGATGGCACGTTTCCGGTAGGCCTGTATCATATGCGGGTAATCCTGCTTGGTGCCGATCACCTCATCGCCGGCCTTAAGGTCAACACCATAAATCATGGTGTTTAGCGCTTCCGTTGAATTGCGGTTAATGGCAATTTCATCCGGCAGTGTGCCTGCCAGTTCAGCCAGCTTTTCTCGTAAGGGTTCGCGGCCCTGGTCGAGGATGCGCCACATATAATAGGACGGGCCTTCGTTTGACAACTGATTATAACGTTCCACTGCCTGCTGTACTACCAGCGGTGAAGGTGATACGCCCCCGTTATTCAGGTTGATGATATTGGGATTAACCGTGTACGACTGCTGAATCACACGCCAAAAATCTTCGTCTTCCGCTATTTGCGCGTCACTCAGATGCTTAACTTTTTGTGATGCTTGTTTCCAATCAGCGGCATGCGCCTGGTTAAAAAGACTATTAACGGAAAAAGCACCTGCGAGGGCGGCAGCCTGCTTCAAAAATACGCGGCGATCATTTGTCATGAACGAATTTAAGCTTTTACAGCTAAACAATCAAATTGCAACATAAAAATTACCTAACACTCCGGCAAACTCAATGGTATGTTTATCGCGAGGCCACCATCTGAGGTTTCTTTATATTTTGAATTCATATCCAAAGCTGTCTGCCACATGGTTTTAACTACCGCATCCAGGCTTACTTTAGCGTTATCCGGATTAGTTTGCAAGGCAAGCTGTGATGCAGTGATAGCTTTAATGGCGCCCATCGTATTCCGCTCAATGCAGGGCACCTGTACCAGGCCGCCAATGGGGTCGCAGGTCATGCCCAGATGGTGTTCCATCGCAATCTCTGCTGCCATTAAAACCTGGCGCTGTGTGCCGCCCAGGCATTCGGTAATTGCCGCAGCAGCCATAGCAGATGACACCCCGATCTCCGCCTGGCACCCACCCATCGCCGCCGATATCGTTGCCCCCTTTTTAAATATGCTGCCAACTTCGGATGCGGTCAATAAAAATTGAATGATCCGTTCATCGGCATAACCATCACAAAATACAAGGAAATATTGTAAAACCGCTGGTATTACGCCTGCAGCGCCATTGGTAGGGGCAGTTACCACGCGGCCAAATGAAGCATTCTCCTCGTTAACAGCCAAAGCGAAACAACTTACCCAATCCAGTATATTCTGAAAACCATTGCCGGTATCACGCACTGCATCCACCCATTCGTCATAATTGGTATAAACCCGGTTGCCGATAAGTCTCCTGTTCAAACTCGCGGCTCGCCTGGCTACATTTAAGCCCCCTGGCAGATACCCTGTGGTATGGCAACCGCGGTAGATGCATTCCTTCATGGCTTTAAAAATATTGAGCACGCCGTTACGCGTGTCCTGTTCGGTGCGCCATGCCGACTCGTTCTCCAACACCACTTCTGATATTTTGAGCCCGGTTTTAATGCACCAGTGCAGCAGGTTATTAGCCGTTTCAATCGGGAAAGGTAAATCAACTTCGGTTTTTGTTTGCCCATGCCCGCCTTCTTTAACCACAAAACCACCCCCGATAGAATAATAAGTTTCGGAAATGGCTGAGCCGTTTAACAGAAATGCCTGGAAAGTGACCGCGTTGGGATGAAAAGGCAGGCTTTCGTTTAACAGGAATAAAAGGTCTTCCGCTTCATAAAATATCACTTCCTGTCTTCCGCTAAGCAGCAGCTTGCCTGTTTTCTGGATCTCCGCCGTTTTTGGGATCACCTGGTCAACTTCAAAAGTCACCGGGTCATCGCCGCTTAAACCTAACAGGATGGCGATATCGGTACCATGCCCCCTGCCCGTTTTGGCAAGAGATCCGTAAAGCAAAATTTTTACCTCTTCAACAAGTTCAAGTGCTCCTTTATCCATAAGTGATTGTACAAATTGCTGCGCAGCACGCCAGGGGCCAAGGGTATGCGAACTTGAAGGGCCTATGCCGATCTTGAAAATATCAAATACAGAAATCTGCTCTCTTTGCATGAAGCAAAGGTATAATTGTATGAACACCTTTCATCGTATAGCAGTTTTTTTACTTAAAAGTTTGAAAATTCAAAATAGAATTGATACATTCAAATCATATTTAAATCCTAATCAAAATCCAATTAAAAACAAAAACACATGGAAAGTTACGATTCATCATCAGCCGGCGCGGCAGCGGGCATTATGGCCATATTTGCAGCCATGCTAATCCCTATTATTATCGTATGGCTAATTGTTATTATCGGGCAATGGAAAGTTTATGCTAAAGCGGGAAAACCGGGTTGGGCATGTATTATCCCGATTTACAACTTAATTGTATTACTTGAAATTGTGGGGAAACCAATATGGTGGATCTTTTTGTTCATTATTCCTTGCGTAAACATTATTTTCCTAGTTTGGACTTTAAACTTGTTAAGCAAAAGTTTTGGACAAAGTGAAGGTTTTACTATAGGCTTAGTACTGCTCGGCGTTATTTTTTGGCCGATCCTTGGGTTTGGCAATTATCAATACCTTGGCCCATCAGCAGCAGAAGCAGGCGGCTTAAAACCACGCCAACCATTTGATTCTTCGGGCTACCAGGACCCTAATAGTCCGCCGCAGGTTTAATTTTTTAAATTGATATGTGCTTACAAATATTTTGCAGCCATTTAGTTTTTATTGAATGGCTGCAAAATCATTTATTGAAATGTCCTTTTAAAGCTTTAACCGGGATAGACTGCCCGGGTTGCGGATTTCAGCGGTCTTTATTACAACTTGTTCAGGGTAATTTCCATTCCAGTTATGCATTATACCCGCCAACTATTCCGCTTCTTCTTTTCTTTTCCTATGGCATCGCTGATAAAATTTTCAAGCTCGATAATTCAAAAGACACTGTAAAGAAATCGCTGTTTGTGTTAACAGGCAGCATCGTATTGATAAGTTATTGTGTTAAGTTGTGGTCCATATACCATCACTATAACATATCAGCCTGAGAAGTTATGTGCGTATAATCTTTAATGATAGTTTGCAAAAACTGCATACTGTTCATATCCGGTGGCATTGATATGCCGAGATAATTTCTGGTCTTATCGGCCATATTATAAACAAGCTGATTGTTGCCATTTTTGAAATAAGTGGCAATTACTTCATGTATCAATGCGATATCACTGTCGTTTAATTCGCCGGCCTGCACAAAAACAGGTTCATACGCATTTTCTGTAATTGGAAAGGCAATATTGTTCATGGTTGTCCGCGGCGATGTTTTTACAAGCACAGTTCCGGCAACCAGGTCACCCACGCGCTGCCCGTTTTCGGTAACCGCAGCGGTTACCAGTCCGCATAATCCGCCCGTCAGGGAAAAATCAACCAGCCTGAACAACCAGCGTAACAAAAACTGGCTAAATTTAGGCCGGGCACCGTCCAAACTAATCACACGTATCTTAACAGCCCGCTTACCCAGGCTTTGCCCATTAAAAAAAACCTCGCACAACAGGTCATAAAAAACCAAAATTAAACCCAAAACCGCATAAAAAATAATGATGGAGGTTTGAGAACCTGACATGCTAAAAAAAATGCCGATAAATAAAAACGGAATAAAAATCGCAAAGTCAATTATCCGCGCAAGGATGCGTTCGCCAAGGCCCCCTATTTCATAGTCTATATCTATGTTTTGGGTTGTATGTACTGTGATTATTCCCATTTTAAACAAATATATATT
>NZ_CAIWNH010000286.1 GCF_903913935.1 uncultured Mucilaginibacter sp. | reverse complement strand
GTGCCTCGTCTTTTGCTGAAACCAAATTGGTTTTTTTGCCGGTGATCTTGTCATCCTTGTGGTCAAGCCAGTTCTGGAATTTCTCTTCCACCTGCTCGGCAGTTAAAGCGCCTTTTTTAAGGCCGCCCTGTAAGTGTTTTTTATATAAAACACCCTTGTATGATAATATGGCACGGCAGGTATCTGTTGGCTGTGCGCCATTGTTTACCCAATCAAGGGTTTTATCAAAATTAATGTCGATTGTTGCAGGGTTGGTGTTAGGGTTGTATGAACCTAAACGCTCAATAAAACGTCCGTCCCTTGGTGCGTGTGCATCCGCTACCACGATGTAGTAAAAAGGTTTTCCTTTTTTACCGTGTCTTTGCAGTCTGATCTTAGTTGCCATTTTTTTATTTTATGTATTCAACATGTCCCCGGAGTTCTTTCAGCGGGGATGCAAAGGTAAAAATTATTTTTCAAAATAAAAAGGGTTTGTAGTCCGAAAGTCGGGAAAGTCAGAAAAGACTGAAAGAGAATAGGAAATGGTTGATTTTCTGGTTGTTTTGAGATACTTATTAGCTTTTTATAACTTCCGGACTTTCCCGGCTTTCGGTCTTTCCCGACTAAATGAAAACTTTTCCTTTAAAAAGCCGTCAGATATGAGTATTATCGCAAAAATGATAGCGATTACTACTAACTGATATAAAGTGGCCTTTGAACAGGAGGCGTTAATTGCCGGGAAAGCGTTTTTTGTAATCGCTGATCCCCGACCGCTGATCAATAACAGATATCGCTACAATATAACTACCTTTATGATAACAGCCGGAGTGCTTAACACATAGTATGCAGCTAACCGACCTCAGCTTTCTTTTTGATGATAATCCGCAGCCCATGTGGATCTATGATCTGTCATCCCTGCGGATATTAAAAGTAAACAAAGCAGCAACGGATAAGTACGGCTATTCAGAGACGGAATTCCTTTTACTAAAAGCAAACGAACTGCATCCGCAGGCGGATCAGGAAAAACTCTACAAAACGCTAAGAAAAAAGGGCATCGACCTTGCGGTACTGCAGGGGATTAACTATGGAGGCATCTGGACCCACGAAGATAAAAATGGCAATCATATTTTTGTAGAACTGACGAGCTACAATACCCGGTTCGAAAACCTGGCCTGCAGGGTAGTGTCGGCGACGGATGCTTCTGAAAAAATGCGTTTTCAGGAAGAATTGATCTGGACAAAAAGCAACCTGGAGGCACTAATCAACAATACCGAGGACCAGATTTGGTCGGTTGATAAGGAAATGCGGTATGTTTATATGAACAGGGCCTATCGCCAGCTTATCTCTCAATTAACCGGCACTGAGCCTAAGGACGGCGACTATACTAACCTGCATCCGGGCTTTAATGAGGGCGATGTGGAAAGATGGAGCCAGTATTACCACCGTGCCCTTGAAGGTGAGCGATATACCGTCATTACCGAAAGTGTTGACCCGATTACCCAAAACCAGCACAGTTTTGAGGTAAGTTTTAATCCTATTTACAAAATCAAAGGCGATATTACCGGCGTTGGCTGCTTTGCCCGTGACATAACTGCCTGGCTGGCAACTGAAAAAGCCATGGTTGACCAAAATGAACGTTTACGGAACATTGCCTCGGTAACTTCGCATGAATTACGGCGGCCTGTGGCGAGTATGCTTGGCCTGATCAATATTATGGACAGGGAAAATTTCTTCAATCCGGATAATAGGGAGATCATTGAACACCTGCTTGTGGTAGGCAAAGAAATTGACGAAGTGATCCGCCTGATCGTTGATCAATCCTTTATGGAAGGGCCCTCTAAAGATAAATTCAGGACGCCATAGGGCAAGTTGTTTTCTATCACGCTTCCAGAATATTTTTTTACATTGACTATGAAGGTTCGGGTGGAACAATATGTTTAATAGCGGCAGCCAGGGCAACCTTGAATGCGCTGAGCATATCACCTTTAGGCAAAAAGAAAAATAATCCTCATTTTTGACAAACAATAAAAAACGCGTTAAGCGTTAATAATGATAGAATTAAGAATCAAATAAATTAATATAGCATATGAAATACCTGCTGCTTGTAGCATTGTGCAGTTTCTTTTTTGTAAAAACAACCTTTGCCCAGGAAGAGCTTTCGGGCCGCGTATATGAAAACAAAACCAATGTTTTTTTACAGGGCGTAAAGGTTGAGGACCTGAAAACACATACCATGACCATGACCGGCAAGGATGGTAGCTTTACCATTAAGGCCGCCGTTGGCGACGTGATCTGCTTTTCGGTTTTTAGTTATAAACCCGATACGGTTTACGTGGCCAATTTAAAATATATGCAGGTTTTTCTGGACTTAAGGCAAAACATGCTGGATGAAGTTAAGGTAACCAACCAGGAAATAAAAGGAAACGCCGGATTTGCCCCGCAGGTTGAACGGGGGCCGCTCAACAGCCAAAGTGTGACTTATCAAACAGATGCCAATGGCGATTATAAAGGCGGGGTTAAGCTGCGCGTTTTTGACGGCGGGCCAACCCAAAAACAGCGCGAAAAGGCCGTAAGTGATAAAGAAAAACAGAAACAAGGGATCCTGAAAGTTTTCAATGCCGACTACCTGAAAAAATATTTGCCCATAACCGGGCAGGAGATGCAAAATTTTATCATCCTTTATATGCCTGACCCTGGTACTTTTTACGGCGAAACATTTAACCTGGTAGCCTATCTCAACGGCTGTTATGAAGAATTTCAAAAGATCCCCCTGGACGACAGGCAATCAAAAGAATACACCCAGTTAAAAAGCAGCAATTAATGTGAATGCCAGTTTGATTAACGAAACGTTATACCAACAAAAAAGGGGCATTTGCCCCTTTTTTGTTGGTGTTTTAAGCTTGTTACTGACTGTGCTTATATTGACAATATCTCTACAATCTTTAAAAAATCGGGATTAATTTCAATATTATGCTTTATAGCATGTTCAAATGGTGTATATGCGATCTCGTTATGAATAAGGCCGATCATTTCGTTGCGGTGCCCGTTTCGTAAGGCTTCAACAGCTGCAACACCTACACGGCTGGCCAGCACACGGTCCATACAACTTGGCCTTCCGCCGCGCTGGATATGGCCCAGTATGGATACCCGGGTATCATAGTTCGGGAATTTTTCTTTTATCTGCCGGCCAACCTCAAACGCATCGCCGTCCTTACCGTTTTCGGCCAGCATAATAATTTTAGATGATTTATCTTTTCTACCGCTTTCAAGGCGCTCAAACACAGCATTGATGTCCGTCTTGCTTTCCGGGATCAGAATGGTTTCCGCTCCGGCAGCTATCCCGGTGCGCAGTGCGATTAGCCCTGAGTCGCGCCCCATCACCTCGACAATAAACAGTCTGTCGTGCGATTCTGCCGTGTCCCTTATTTTATCAACCGCGTCAATTACCGTATTAATGGCGGTATCGTACCCAATGGTGAAATCAGTACCGCAAAGGTCGTTATCAATAGTACCCGGCAAGCCAACCACGGGGATATCAAACTCATCGCCAAAAATACGCGCACCTGTAAAAGTGCCGTCGCCGCCAATGGCCACCAAAGCATCAATGTTATTCTTTTTTAGCTGCTCGTATGCTGATTTGCGACCCTCTTTTGTTCTGAATTGTTCGCTGCGGGCTGTTTTTAAAATGGTTCCCCCGCGCCCTATGATATTTGAAACCGATTTACGGTCCATCGGGAACATATCGCCTTTGATCATCCCTTCGTATCCCCTGCGGATACCTGTAACCCCTATCCCGTAATAAATTGCCGACCGTACCACTGCCCTGATGGCGGCGTTCATCCCCGGCGCATCACCACCTGATGTAAAAAGTCCTATGTTTTTAATTTGCGTCATTTTTTTCAAACCGAAGTTTGGCGTTTAAATAGTTACAAGCGATACCATTACAACAGTAGCCGCCATTGATTAGTGCTTTATAAAATTGCGCGAATTTACACTAATTTTTCGGGAGAAAAATTATTAGGTGAGATTATAATTGGGGTTGATTATATATGGCAACTGGTTTATTGGCATGGGGTTTTCTCATAGCGATGGGTTTCAAACCCATCGCTATGACTGGAAACCAATACAGCTTCTTAATTTACTGAGATATAATTATATTTGACTTTACAACTTAAATTTTACCACTATGCCTCAAAGTTATTCGTCAATATGGGTACACCTTATATGGTCGACCAAGAACCGTGAGCCAATACTCACTCCTGTACTAAAAGCTGAAGTCTATTCAGTAATTAATGATATCGCAAATGATTATGAAATTTATCTGGATTGTATCAATGGGATTGAAGACCATGTACATCTGTTGGTGCGGCTTCGTACGGATCAATCAGTTGCAGATATTGTTAAAACAATAAAGGGGAATTCATGGGAACACTTTAAAGAG
Source organism: uncultured Mucilaginibacter sp. (assembly GCF_903913935.1). GTDB lineage: Bacteria > Bacteroidota > Bacteroidia > Sphingobacteriales > Sphingobacteriaceae > Mucilaginibacter. Next base: position 2,408 of record NZ_CAIWNH010000286.1, on the reverse strand, counting down.
GATCCCGAAAAATATGTTACCTGGCAGGATGGGTTTGCGGCATTCAGCGTTAGCCCGGACCAGGTGAAAAAAGTCCGTAGTTATATTTATAACCAGGAAAAGCATCATAAGAGCAAATCTTTCAGCGACGAGTTGAAAGAAATAAAGCAAAGTTTGAAATGATAGTTTTTATTCATAGCGATGGGTTTGAAACCCATCGCTATACGGGAAATTCTACTCTTTTTTGTAAGCCGCTATACCGCTATCCAGGTATTTGACAAAGTCATCAATACTACTGGAACCTCGTGGCGGTACAAGAGCCTCCCCTTTTTCATTAATAATTACGTAAAACGGCTGTGCGTTTGAATTGTATTTCGTTATTTCAAGATCTATCCATTTAGCCCCTAAAGTAGTAATGGCCTTACCATTAAAAGTTGATTTGGTTTGATCTGCCGTTGGCAGTTCAGTCTTGTCGTCAATTACCAGTTGAAGAACCACAAAATTATTTTGCAGGCGATGCAACACTTCCGGGTTGGGCAATACATTCGACTCCATTTTGCGGCAGTTTACACAGTTCCATCCGGTAAAATCAATCATTATTGGTTTATGCAACTGTTTTGCTACCTCAATTGCCTGGTCATAATCGTACCAATCGTCAATCCCTTTTACCTTTGGCAAACGCTTGAAAATATCTTCATATTTTTTAGGTTTTACGGATGAAAGATTGGCAGCAGTTGGACTGGTTGCCCCAACCCCGCCCGAAAGATCGAAATCCTGCGTGCTCAGAGGCGGCAAAAGGGCGCTGATCGATTTTAAAGGCGCACCCCATAAACCAGGGATCATATAAATTACAAAGGCAAACACAATGATTGATATAAATGTTCGCGGAACAGACAGGTGGGATACCTCACTGTCATGAGCAAATTTGATTTTCCCTATCAGATATAATGCCATTAAGATCCCGATGGCAATCCATAACGACAAGAAGATTTCGCGGTCGAACCAGTTCCAGTGATAGGCCAGGTCGACATTTGATAAAAATTTTAAAGCGAAAGCTATTTCAATAAAACCAAGGATTACTTTAACGCTGTTTAGCCAGCCACCAGATTTAGGCAAACTTTTTAACAACGATGGGAACATAGCAAATAACGTAAATGGCAATGCTATGGCTAATGAAAAACCTAACATCACTACCGCCGGAGCTAGTCTTTCGCCTTTACTGACAGCATCTACCAGCACAAAACCAATTGCCGGCCCGGTACATGAGAATGAAACCACCACAAGCGTAGATGCCATAAAGAATATACCCACAAGCCCGCCTCTATCAGAATTGGCATCAAGTTTATTTGCAAATGAGCTGGGAAGGGTAATTTCAAACGCCCCAAGAAAAGATATCCCAAAAACAATCAGCAATAAAAAGAAGCAAAAATTAAATATCCCGTTGGTGGCCAATCCATTTAATGCGGCCGGCCCAAAGGCTATCGTTATAATTAAGCCAAAAACAACATAAATAAATATAATGGACAACCCATACAACAATGATTGGTATATGGCTTTAGCTCTGGTGCCGCCTTTTTTTGTGAAAAAGCTTACTGTTAGCGGCAACATTGGATAAACACATGGCAGCAGAAAAGCAGCAAACCCACCTAAAAAACCTGCTATAAAAATTTCCCAAAGTGTTTTGGGCTTATCATTTGCAGCTGCGGTGGTTTTTACCGCGCCGTTTGATTTTTTTACAGTGTCAGCCTGTTTCTTCCTGGCAGCAAAACTATCAGCAGCTGTTGGGATTGTAGTAAACTGTACATCGCTGGTTGAAACTGTATCAGCTTTTTTTCCCTGGAATGCACTGGCAGGAGTAACGCCCGAAATTAAAACTACAAATAAAACAAGCAGGGTAAAAGCAGCCCTTAAATAATTGCGATTGATGGAATATGTCATTGCTTACTTCGCTTATTTAGCTAAAGGGATTGAAAAATCAATATCGTCTGGTGGGAGGCATTTTTTGTCATTGCAGGTCATGTATTCAAGTTTCCCTTTAACAACCGAAACATTGGTAGATTTTAGTTTGATCTTTTGCTGAAACGTAACTGATTTTTCAAAATAGCTCACATTCATGCTGAAGGAAGTTTCGTATTTGGTTTCCGGTGTTGGCTCAGTTGTCTGCCCAATGAGGCTATATTCTTTTGAAGGCAAAAAAGTAAACGAAGTTTTGATAGGGCCGCCGTCTTTTACGGTTTGCGAATAAATGTGCCAGCCATCCTTTATGGTAGCCCTCAAAAATACAACGGCTTCGGTACTGCTGATCTTTTTTGCTCCATAGGACCATGTAACAGGCGCCTCGATCTGGGCAAATGCTCCGGCGCTCATTAATAATAAGGCCGCTGCTAATAATATTCTCTTCATTTTTATTTTTAACTATTTTTAAATTG
>NZ_CAIWNH010000285.1 GCF_903913935.1 uncultured Mucilaginibacter sp. | reverse complement strand
TTAATCCGAGCTTTTTGATCACATCATCACTTTTGTCATACCTGGGACTTGCATAGAGCATCATTATTTCGCTGTTCTTGTCAAAAATCATGTCGATGTTATCGGTTTCAGCAACTGTCTGTATCGCTTTAGTCATTTTTTCCTGTATGGGTTTAATGGCTGCATTGCTGCGTTGCGTTAATTCCCCATCAGGTCCAAATTTTTGCCGCTGAAATTCCTTCGCACTTTTCTCTTTATCATCAATTTCGGCCTGACGCCTTTTCTTCATATCCGCAGTCATCAGTACTTCATCGGCCTGGTAGGCTTTGTACAAACGGTCAATTTCCTGGTACCGCTGGTCAACTTCCTTTTGCCATTGCTGTGAAAGTGCCTCCAGCTGCCTCTGGGCCGATGCGTATTCGGGCATTTGTTTTAAAATATAGTCCGAATCAACATAAGCCAGGCGCTGAGCCCAGGCCGTTGTTACAGCTACTAACGTAAAACCAAGCACCAGGAGTATCTTCTTCATTGCAATTATTTTGCCAATTATTTATTGGAAACCGCCGTTTAAGCTCTGGCTGATTGAAAAGCTAAACTGGCCTTTGTTGGCGCTCGGTATTCCCGGTATCGCGTCAAAACCATATCCATAATCCAAACCAAGCAAGCCAAAAATAGGTAAAAATACCCTAACTCCCACACCTGCTGAGCGCCTTACGTTAAACGGATCAAATTTATCAAAAGAATTCCAAACATTTCCGCCTTCAGCAAAAACTAAAGCAAAAATAGTGGCTGACTGACTTTGTATTACCGGGTGGCGCAGCTCAAACGTAAATTTGTTATAAATGGTACTGCCCGGGTTTGTATCGGCTGTATAGTTTGTACCTACCGGGATAATAGTAAAATTCTGGTAACCCCTTAGGCCAATAATATCGCTACCCTGCAAAAACTGGTAACTTGCCATACCGTCGCCGCCCACCTTAAACCGTTCGAACGGAGAAGAAGGAACAGCAGAGTTATACTCGCCCAAAAATCCGAACCTGACCTGCGACATTAAGACCAGTTTACCGGTAATCCGCTGGAACCATTGCGCATCGTATTTAACTTTATAATATTCAACAAAGTGATAAATCTGTTCTTGCGTGGCTATCTTATAGTCAATACTATTAAACAAAGAGTAAGGAGGCGTTCCCTGGAGCGTTAATTTAATATTTGAGCCACTGGTTGGATAAATAGGCGCATCCAACGAGTTTCGTTGTAACTCCTGTGTTAATTTGATATTGTTTGAGGTACCGTTTGAAAACAGGTAACCATTATAATTATCCAGGCTGTAGTGGTCGTAGTTCAGTGAGTAGTTCAGTTGGAAGTAATTATCAGGCCAGTTTAAACGCTTACCCAGCGTTACGCCTACACCGTTGATCCTTAATTTATTGTACAAAGGATTGGTAGGCGCGTAATATTGCCCGGTTGAACTTAACTGGGTATAAGCTGATAATGCAAAATAAATTGGTTTTTTACCGCCCAACCAAGGTTCAGTAAAGGTGAACGAGAAATTCTGATAGGTTCTTCCGCTTGACTGACCTCTTAAACTCAATTTCTGGCCATCGCCTTTGGGCAATGGTTTGTAATCTTTCAGATGGAAAATATTTTTTAACGAAAAGTTATTGAACGTTAAGCCCAGCGTACCCACCAACTGGCCACCGCCAAAACCGCCCGAAAGTTCGATCTGGTCCGAAGGTTTTTCAACTACGTTATATACAATATCAACAGTACCATCCTGCGGATTGATATTGGTTGGCTTCGGTTCAGTTTTTTGCTCATCGAAATTGCCCAGCTGACCAATTTCACGGGTACTGCGGATCAATAATGCTTTATTGAATTTTTGACCGGGTTTCGTCTTGATCTCCCGCATCACCACCTTATCGTTGGTTACATCGTTTCCTTTCAGCATTACCCGGTTAATGGTATACTGCGGCCCTTCGTAAACCCTGATGTCAAGGTCGACAGTATCATTATAAATTTTTGTTTGTACCGGATCGGCCTGGTAAGTAAGGTAACCATCGTTCAAATAGAAAGATGAAATATCATCATCGTTCGGGGTTGGCCCGGTTAACCGCTTATTTAATTCATCCTCACTATAAACATCGCCTTTTCTTAACTTTAAGATCTTGCCGAGGATATCAGAAGGGTATTTAGCGTTGCCCGACCATTTGATATTACCGAAGTAATATTTATGCCCCTCAAACAATTTAATTTTTATACCAACTGTATTGTCGCCGGTTTTAAAAACGGTATCGCTTATCAATTCGGCGTCCCTGTAACCTTTATCCTGCATTTCAGTGATCAGGCTTTTCTTATCCTCATCGTATTTATCCTGTTTGAACTTGCGTGAGCCAAAAAGGTTATAAAACTTACGGGTGCGGGTCTTTTTAAGGTATTTGCGAAGTTGTCTTTCCGAAAAGGCCTTATTTCCATCAAAGGAAACTTCGGATATCATTACTTTTTGCTTTTTATCAATAGCAATATTCAAAATTACACTATTAGCGTCTCCCGGATCCTTCTTTTGTTTTATAATAACCGTTGTATTCAGGAAACCTTTTTCATTAAAGTGTTTTTTAATGATGGCTGAAGTGGTACTTAACAGGTTTTGGTTTACAATTTTACCGGTTTTGTCTGATAAAAGTTTTTCAACATCCTCAATTTCACCTTTACGGATACCGCTGAGGTGCATGCGCGATAAACGGGGGCGCTCCACAACCACAATTTCAAGATATATGGTGTCCAGGTTTACTTTGGTGATGTTTAACTGCACATCATCAAACAAGCCCTGCGAGTAAAGGTTTTTAATCACGTTAGCATTCGCTTCACCTGGCAAATTGATCTTGTCGCCCTTACTTAACTTTGATATGGTAAGCAATACATCTTTATCAAGGTTTTTGGTTCCCGAAATGGTAACCCCCCCAATAATATAATCTTTTGGTTCAAGGTAACTTAAACTATCAGCCGGTAAACTTGATTTTGACAGCGAATACCTCGGCTGGCTCGATATCTGCGCCAGTGCAGCGGTACTCATTATAGAGAAAATAAGAGCAAAAAGAAATTTATTCATTCGAATATTTTAGTGGGCTAAAAATAATTTATACAGTTGTTAAAAAGTGTTAAAAGGAAAAATTTAGTTGAGCTGCTCACTTGTCATCCCAAAACGCCGTTCGCGTTTCTGATAATCCAGTATCGCTTCAAACAAATCTTCCCTCCTGAAATCGGGCCATAATTTAGATGTGAAGTACAATTCAGCATAAGCGATCTGCCAAAGCAGGTAATTACTTATGCGATATTCGCCGCTTGTCCTGATCAGTAATTCAGGATTAGGCATGTCTTTTGTAAATAAATTATTCTCAAATATTTCCTCATTAATGTCTTCTGATCGCAATTCACCGGCCTTAACCTGCACGGCAATGCTCCTTACGGCGCGTAAAATCTCGCGGCGGGAGCTGTAACTTAACGCAAGCGTAAGTACAAGGCCGGTATTAACCGATGTTTTTTTAATGGCATTTTCCAATTCAACCCGGCATTTATCAGGCAGCATTTCCAGGTCGCCGATGGCGTTTAAGCGCACATTGTTTTTCATAAATGTGTTGATCTCTTTATCAATGGTGCTTACCAGCAATTCCATAATGGCCATTACTTCCAGTTTGGGGCGGTTCCAGTTCTCGGCAGAGAAAGTATATAGCGTAAGGTATTCAATTCCCAGCTCAACTGATGCTTCAACAATATCGCGCACAGAAACTACACCACTATGATGGCCGAATACCCTTAGCTTGCCCTTGTCTTTCGCCCAGCGACCATTGCCATCCATAATAATAGCAATATGCAGCGGCAATTTCAACAAGTCTATCTGGTCCTTATATCCCATTATACTAACGTTCATTAGTGCAATAGCGCATTGGTTCATTCGTTTTTAAGAATAAACTATGGCTAAAACGTATTAATTGTGCCGTAAAACGGCACGTTTTCACCTGTAAAATGAGCTGCAGCAGCCCAATTCCGCCTAGTTTTATGCAATCCGGCCAAAATTTTTCAGGGGACAAAGGTAAAACTTAATTGCTCTTTTTTTAGTATGATGGCGGAAAAGTATTTTGGGGGAGCGTGAAGAGGTCTGGAAAGTCCAAAAAGTCGGGAGAGTCCGGAAGATGGAACGGAGAAAGTTTGCAGAAAACAAAGGGCCACGATCATACAATATGGTCGAAGGGAGCCCTGTAAGGGTATAAATAAAAACTTAGCTGCTGTACTTTTGGGCGTATCTCCATTTTGGTAGAAAAAGGAGGCCGCGCTTTCCGTTACAAGTCCTCGCCCCGGTTAATTAAGGCCTTTTTTATTGTTTTTACCGGGGCTGCGGGCTTTTCACTGCAATCGCTTACGCGGGACGCCGTCCACCCCTTAATATTTCGTACAGGCCCTATAACGGCTTACCTTACCTGTCAGCGGGGCACGAGAAGCCTTTGCCCACAGGTCTTATCGTCATTGGCGCGCCAGAGGAGGATTTTAAAGCTAAAAAAGCTTATGCTCATTAAATAACAAAGCCCGGCGCTCGGCCAGGCAATGTTCACAAGCAAAATGCTTGCAATATTTTAGGTCTAAGTTACGCTAAACTTAGATCAGGACGGCGACTATATATTTTTCAAAATCATTATTATTCCGCCAATAATGGCCATGATTCCAGCACCCAATATTTTAATGTCTGCTCCCAGCCAATCCTGTTTCCCTACCATAAAAACTTTAATTGTAGTTATCGTTTGCCAAATGCCATATGCAAGTAAAATTATTCCTAAGATTATATATAACGTATTCATAGCCACGTCCTCGATTAAAGTTGATTGTTTGAGTTTAAGTACTTGTTTGGTTTGCCTGTTGGTTTGCCCCCCACTCTGGCGCGAGAATCCGCGTAAAGGCCCAAAGAGGTGGACTTCTCGTGCCCCACTGCCGCCACTTCCACTTTTTCAAATTTCTTCTATCACCTCAAAGACTGCATGGTTAACATTAAATAATTTAAGTATCTCATATGCCTTTTCAGAAATTATCAACCTTAAATTACTCCCAATTGCAAAATCATCCAAGCCAAATACCCCATTTATTTTTGCCCAATAAAATTTCGGCAATTCTTCATTTGTAAAAAAAGTAAAAAACTCCTGAGACTTGGTAATAAGGACATCGTCGAAAGTTATCCCGCTTAGTTCTTCTTCACAAATTTTATTTTTTAATCTTTCCGTCATAATAAAGCAAAGCAGTGACGTTACTATATCATCACCCATCCAACCAAAAAATTCATAGTTAAGTTTTTCAACAACTGGCGGACGAGCTTTTAAATTTCCAATGGTTCTTTCCCCTATCCCTCCCGCTACTTCAGGTTTGATAATTATATACATTTATTAAAAAATTAGTAGTGTTACAAATTGGTTTCCAAAGTTCCAGGCAATTGCTTTTACTTTCATCATAGGAGGGTCTCTCCAATGCTATTAAACCTGCTGTCCGTATTGCATCTACGGACTTTTATGCTTTAACAGCAATCAATTTTAAACTACGCAACTGGGGCGGGTATAAAATACCGGGCTACACGACTTATATATTATATATAAAGACTTGCAAAGAGCCCATATAAAATCAGAATAAAGATACAACTCCCAACAATGGTAGTGATACTATTCTGTTTTACTTTAGTTAAAAACAAAAGATTGATAATTAAATGTACAAAAACGAATACCCCAAAAACATCCCAGGAAATAATAAAATCATTCCCATTGGGTTTATATACGAAGTTGAACTCAATAAATAGGCAGAGAAATAAAGCTGCAACAAACAAAACTGCGTTGATTAATATTATTTTAATTAGTGTTTTCATTGATGTACATCTACTTTTATTCCGCAATCTTTTGCCATCTGTTTTACAAAATACTTATTGATTTTTTAGGATAACCCCTCACCTAAGTATTCCGAGCCGGCGCGTGCGGATTCCCTGCTAAAACTATCTATCCAGCCGGAAACGGTAAATGTCAAAAAGTAAATCGCTCGCTGATCGTGAATAATAAAGCCTTTGCGCGCCATGGTTGCTTATGTTTTAGGTTTTGATAAAGTTAATGATAAGAATTGTAGATGCAAAATACATGCATGATCGCCCCTAAATGCAAGCTGCGCAAAGCCGTTGCTTGAAAATATCGCGAAATTGTAAAATGATGATGATGCATATGGCTGGTTGATCTGCCATATGCGACGTCACAATGATATTATTCGTAGGGGCGCCCCTTGTGGGCGCCCTAAATATCATTATTCCAAATATCTTGTCTGTAATAATAAAAAAAACGATCTTGTGTTCGCCTAAAATAATTATCAGATCCAACAATGACATGTTTCTAAAACCGGCAAAACATTCCAGACAACAAATTTGGCATGTCCTTTTTGGGCGACCACATTTTTGGGCGACCACATTTTTGGGCGACCACACTTTTTGGGCGACCACATTTTTGGGCGACCACATTTTTTGGGCGACCACACTTTTGGGCGACCACATTTTTGGGCGACCACACTTTTTGGGCGACCACATTTTTGGGCGACCACATTTTTGGGCGACCACATTTTTGGGCGACCACATTTTTGG
>NZ_CAIWNH010000284.1 GCF_903913935.1 uncultured Mucilaginibacter sp. | reverse complement strand
TATTTGGTAAAAAGGCAGGGATGAATACCAAAATACAGTCGCTGGATTAGTTGCAGGTTAAAGCGCGAGCGTGGCCTGGCCAACACCCATCACCTGTGCTTCATGGTCAAGCAGCCATTTTTTACGCCACACTCCGCAGCCAAACCCGGTTAAACTGCCATCAGATCCTATTACCCGGTGACAAGGTACCACAATGATGAGGTGATTTTTGCCGTTGGCCGAGGCAATGGCCCGGATACCCAACGGGTTATTCATAAATTTTGACTGTTGGGCATAGCTGATGGTTTTACCATACGCTATTTTTGATAATTGTTCCCATACCTGCTGCTGAAAATCAGTCCCTTTTTGTTTTAATGGCAAATCGAAAACTTTTCTCTGCCCTTCAAAATACTCGTCTAATTGCTGAACGGTTTTTTTTAATAGTGGCGTTTCAGCAGCAGTTTCCTCAAACTCACCATCAAGCAGGTATATCGAAGAGATAAAGCCTTCCTCTTCGGTGATCCTGGCAAAACCAATAGGCGTTTTATGGTAGGCTGAGGGCATATGAATGTTAGATCTGTTTGACAATTATACCATTTTTTCAACCTAATCGCCAACACATGTAATTAACCCTATCAACATTTCATTACATTTGCTGCATGCAACTGGTCAACCAAACCTGGTTTTTGTTAAAAAAGGAAATTATACTGGAGTGGCGTTCAAAATATGCCTTTAATGGGGTATTGCTATATGTGGTATCAACAGTTTTTATTTGTTATATCGCTTTTAATTTAAATCCGGGGCTTTCAGGAAGTACAGGTTATCCTATTATCTGGAACGTTTTGTTCTGGATAATTATGTTATTTGCGGCTGTAAATGCCATCGCCAAAAGTTTTATGCAGGAAAGCAAGGGCAGGCTGTTGTATTATTATTCAATTGCAAGCCCCCAGGCCATAATGCTATCAAAAACTATTTACAACATCCTTTTAATGGCGTTGCTTAGTGCGCTGGCCTTGCCTACCTACCTGCTTTTTTTTAACAATACAATAGGCGATCCGTTGTTTTACTGCCTGGCTGTATTATTGGGCAGCTTCAGTTTCTCAACGGTATTTACAATGATATCGGCCATTGCTTCCAAGGCCGGCAATAATGGTACCCTGATGGCAATATTAAGTTTCCCGGTTGTTATCCCGGTGATTCTTTTGCTTATCCGTTTAAGTAAAAATGCAATGGATGGCATTGGCCGTAATTTTAGTTACAGCGGTATTGGTGTCCTTTGTGCAATTAACCTTATAGTTATCACCACAGCGCTGTTATTATTCCCGTTTTTGTGGCGTGATTAATATTTTATTTTTAACAAAATGCATCACCCTGAAAACCTATTTTAACTGCCATAACAAATAAGTTACCCGCTATTTCATCGTTTATTCATTTTTTATGTGTTTTTTCACACCAAATTTTTTTTTATAAATTTACGCGATGCGATTCCCCTGGCTCATCTTAATGTATCTGTTTTTTCCTTTTGTTGCATTGGCACAAAATGGAACCATAACCGGCGTGGTCACCACTGTTGAGGGTAAAAAACCACTTGCACGCGCCAGTGTGTTTCTAAGCAATTCTTCAGCAGGAACCGCAACTGCGGATAACGGCACATTTACGCTGTATAATGTGAGGCCGGGTCAATATACTTTGGTTGTTCGTATTTTAGGGTACGAAACCTACTCCAAAACGGTATTGGTTGGTGCCGGGACAATAAAACTGGATATACAATTGGCCCAAAAGCCGCTAATGTTGCGTGAGGTTGATATTTCATCAGCATCAGACTGGAAAAAGAATTTCGAGGCTTTTAAAAAGGAATTTATCGGGAAGGATGAAAATGCCAAATATTGTGAGATTATGAACCCGCACATTCTCAACCTGGCGTATAACCAAACCAAAAAGATCCTAACTGCCAATACTGACCAGTTTTTGGTGATTGAAAATAAAGCGTTGGGCTACAGGGTTAAGTTTTTAGTGGATAGTTTTTCTATTGACCATATCAATGAAGTAGTATCAACCTCTGGATCTCAGGTTTTTGAGGAACTTCCGGGCACTGATGCACAGAAAAAGAAATGGCATGAAAGAAGGGAAGCCGCTTATCATGGATCCGCAATGCATTTCTATCGCAGCTTAATTACAGATAAAGTTATGCAGGAGGGTTTTATGATGTATCATTTCTTACGTTATATAAATCCGCTCAGACCTCCCGACGAAGTGATACGGCATAAAGTAAAGGTTTTTGTTGATCACCATATGATCGATTCGGCAAGATATTATGTTGATGTCGTGGCAAAATTATCTAAATACTATAACGAGAAGATTCTTAAACCTCAATTATTTACATTTGAAGTAATGTCCAATGGTAGCCAGCCCGGCTTATATGCCATCCATTTTCCAAGGTATTTATATGTAGTTTACACCAAAAAGAGTGACGACACCCCAGATATCAATTTATACCGTGCTTTGGATCAGCCCAATTTTGCCGTAAGTATCATCACCTTAAATACAGATTATGCAGAGTTTGACCACAATGGAATTTTAATTGGCGGGTCAACGTTATATGAAGGTGAATGGGCAACGCACAGGCTATCTGATATGCTGCCGGTTGATTACGTACCGGATGATGCCAAATAAATACAGCCTGATTTAGCATTGCGTCGGTAACGCTGTTGAAGGTTTTTTTGGTGACTATACCGGTGATAGTGACCAAATTGTGGATAGACTAAACAAACTGATTGATATAATCCGCTAAAAACATATACCTTTACTTCCTGTATCTATATGAAATTTATATATCAAACCTGGTGGAAAGTATTGGCGGTATTGCTGATTTTTTATACCCTAATAGCAGGCTTCCTGTTGGATGTGCCACACCTCCCCATTTTACATGAAACTATCCGGAATGTTTATTTCCACGTGCCGATGTGGATGGCCATGTTTACCGTTTTTACCATTTCAGTTATTTACAGTATAAAATACCTGAATACAGGTAAAGAAGAATATGACCTGATAGCTGTTGAGTGCGTTAATACCGGCACTTTTTTTTATGTACTTGGTTTAATTACCGGTATGATGTGGGCCAAATATACCTGGGGTGAGTTTTGGAGCAATGATCCGAAGCAGAATAGCGCAGCCATTGCATTTTTACTGTATTGTGCCTATGCGGTGCTTAGAAACTCTATTGACGAGGAACAAAAACGGGCCAAAATATCGGCTATATATAATATTTTCGCTTTTCCAATTATGGTGGTGCTGATTATGGTATTGCCGCGGATGACAGACTCACTTCACCCCGGGAATGGCGGCAACCCTGCCTTTGGAAAGCTGGATATGGATAATCACATGCGGATGGTGTTTTATCCTGCATGCATAGGCTGGTGCTTTACTGCGTTATGGATCGCAACGGTTCGCTACCGGATCCGTTTAATTGAATACAAAAAGAACGAAATAAATTAACATGAGGAAAATATTGTTTTTAGCACTTTTGTTGTCGGCGTATGTCAGTGCTTTTGCCCAGCAAAACAAACAAGTTGAAATGGCTGATGTGATGAGAAGTTCCGGTAAAATATATGTTGTAATTGCCGTTATTGTTATCGTTTTTGCAGGATTAGCCATTTATTTATTCTCGATTGACAGGAGACTAAAAAAAATCGAAAAGGAAAAATAGTTCAAAATGTTAGCCTATTCAATTTAAACCGGCATCTCAATGTCAGATTTACGCTAAGGTGGGCCTTTAGTAATAATATATTTGCGATATTGATAAAAAATGTGCCAAATTTGCACCGTTTTTTAACATATTAATAATTATTTAAAACAATTTATGGCTACTTATAATCCGGCCGATGATCACAGTACAAACTTTTTTGGTGACGTTTGTAACAACTTTGATTACGCAGCCCAATTTACCACACACGATGCTGGTTTATTAGACCAGATAAAATCATGCAACAGCGTTTACCGTTTCCGTTTCCCGATCCGCAGGGGAAATGGCTTTGAAGTAATAGATGCATGGCGGGTTGAGCATTCCCAGCACCAGTCGCCAACAAAAGGTGGTATCCGCTATAGCGAAATGGTTAACGAAGATGAAGTGATGGCGCTTGCAGCTTTAATGACCTATAAGTGTGCGATTGTTAATGTGCCTTTCGGCGGAGCCAAAGGCGGTATTAAGATCAATCCCAAGAACTACACCCTGCAGGAACTTGAAAATATTACCCGCCGTTATACTGTTGAACTGGCAAAGAAAAACTTTATTGGCCCGAGCATTGACGTGCCTGCTCCTGATTATGGTTCGGGCGAGCGCGAAATGAGCTGGATAGCGGATACATACGCAACGATGAACCCCGGCCAACTGGATGCCATGGGTTGTGTTACCGGTAAGCCAATTGCTTTACAAGGTATTGCCGGCCGCAAAGAAGCGACGGGCAGGGGAGTAGCTATTGCTGTTCGTGAGTGCGTGAGTGTTGGCGAGGATATGCAAAAGATCGGCCTTTTGCCGGGTATTTCGGGTAAAAGGGTTATTGTGCAGGGCTTAGGTAATGTAGGCTATCACTCCGCAAAATTTTTGGCTGAGTTTGGTGCTTTGATCGTTGGGCTTTGTGAATTCGAAGGCGCTATTTATAATGCCGATGGACTTGACATTGACGCAGTGTTTCAGCACCGCAAAGCCACCGGTTCCATTTTGGGTTACCCGGGTGCCAAACAGGAATTTAAACATTCGTTGGAAGGCCTTGAACAGCCCTGCGATATCTTGGTACCGGCGGCTCTGGAGAACCAGATCACGATTGCCAATGTAAAAAATATTAAAGCAAAAATTATTGCCGAAGGCGCTAACGGTCCTACATCCCCGGAGGCTGAATCCATTTTTTATGCCAATGGCGGCATGATCATCCCGGATATGTATTGCAATGCCGGAGGTGTTACGGTATCATACTTTGAGTGGCTTAAAAACCTGTCGCACGTGGCATTTGGCCGTATGAACCGCCGTTTTGAAGAGAACATGAACCTTAACATGGTAAATATGGTTGAAGGGATTACCGGCGTTGCTTTAACCCCGATGCAGCGTTCAACTATCATCAAAGGTGCAACTGAACTGGAGCTGGTAAATTCAGGCCTGGAGGACACCATGATCCGCTCATACCACGAGATCAGGGAAACCTATAAAAACAACGAGAAAATTGATACCCTGCGTACCGCGGCCTTTGTTTGTGCCATCAACAAAGTTGCAGTGTCGTATCAGAATTTGGGCGTTTGGCCATAAATTTTGTTGCAATGTTGAAAGGTTGAAATGTTGTAAAGTTATTTTGATGGTTGGACGCGGAAGTTGTTCAACCATTTTTTTATAAAACCATAGAGGCAACCTTACAACATTTCAACCTTGCAACTTTCCAACATCATTAATAATGATTCTAAATAATATTATCTGGTTGTAATAAACATTATTAACTCAACGTTTTGTATTTTTGTAAACGAAAATACTATTTATAACCCCGTATGAAAAAAGGTTCGATTTTTGGTTTAGTGATTATTGCTGTTGCAATAGCGGTAATCATCAGTATTTACTCCAGTTCAAGTTCATATGGCTCATTTAGCGATGCCAAAAAAACCGAGAGCCAATTGAGCGTAGTAGGCTTTTTAGATAAGCAGAAGGAATTGCATTATGATGCTGCTAAAGACGCAAATTATTTTTCTTTTTATGTAAAAGATAAAAAGGGCGGCGAATGCAAGGTGATTTTCAGAGGTACAGAACCGCAGGATTTTGAAAAATCGGAACAAATTGTGCTTACAGGGCAAATGGTGGGCGAAGAATTTCACGCATCACATATCCTGATGAAATGTCCTTCAAAATATACTAAGGATAAAGTTAACGTCACAGAGGCTCAGGCAAAATCAGCCAGTTTATAAGTAAATTATTTTAATGGATAAAGTTTTCAAGGGCGAACACCTGTTACCCGGTCATTTGGGCCAGTTTTTTGTCGTCCTATCCTTCAGCGCCGCGCTGCTATCAGCAATCAGTTATTATTTTGCTACAACTAATACCAATAAACTGGATAATTCCTGGCTTAAAATGGGCCGTTGGGGCTTTTTTCTCAATACCATTTCATTGCTTGGCGTAGGTGTATGCCTTTTTTATCTTATCTATAATCACTATTTCGAATATCATTATGCCTGGTCATATACCTCGCGGTCGCTGCCTGTTTACTACATTGTTTCAGGTTTCTGGAATGGGCAGGAAGGTGGCTTTTTGCTGTGGACCTTCTGGCAGGCGGTTTTAGGTAATGTACTTATTTGGAAAGCAAAATCGTGGGAGAAACCAGTAATGACGGTTATTGCCTTTTCGCAGGTTTGGCTGGCGACAATGCTTTTAGGTTATTATGTTTTTGGCGTACGTATAGGCAGTTCGCCATTCCTGCTGTTAAGGGATGCTATCCAGGCGCCGATATTTTCACGCCCTGACTACCTTTCATTTATTAAGGACGGGCAGGGCATGAACCCCCTGCTGCAAAACTACTGGATGGTGATCCATCCACCAACCTTGTTCCTTGGATTGGCTTCAATTGTGGTGCCCTTTGCCTACGCTATTGCCGGTTTATGGCAGAAACGGTATAAAGAGTGGATCACACCTGCTATCCCCTATGCGCTTTTTGGCGGTATGATTTTAGGAACAGGCGTTATCATGGGTTCGTTATGGGCTTATGAATCACTCAACTTTGGGGGCTTTTGGGCCTGGGATCCGGTGGAGAATGCCTCAATTTTCCCATGGTTGCTGATTGTTGGCGGCCTGCATGTAATGATCGTTTTTAAAAATACAGGTCATTCTTTTTTTACTGCAACTTTCCTGGTGCTGATGAGTTTCATCATGGTGCTATACTCGTCATTTTTGGCTAGGAGCGGCGTATTGGGCGAAACGTCGGTACACTCCTTTGTGGATAACGGGATGTTTTGGCACCTGCTTTCCTATGTGCTCGTATTTTTAGCGTTATCTATCATTTTGCTTGTAGTGCGGCGCAAGGAATTGCCTTTCACCAAAAAAGATGAGGAGACTTACTCCCGTGAGTTTTGGATGTTTGTAGGTTCAGTTTTCCTGGGTTTATCCTGCTTTCACCTCATTTTGGTAACTTCTATTCCCGTTTGGAACAGGATGTTTAATTCAAAAGTGGCACCCCCAAACGACCTGGTTGCGCATTACAACGTTATCCAGGCTTCATTCGCTATGGTGATTACGATATTAACCGGCTTTACCCAGTTTTTAAAATATAAAAAGACCGATGTTACACGTTTCTTTATTGTAACAGGGGTTTATATGCTTGTTGCAATTTTAATTACAGTACCGGTGGTTTACTTTACCGGGTTGTACAAATTGCAGTTTGTATTCCTGCTGGTAATGGTAGGCTCGATTTATTCTATACTAGCCAATGGTAAAATATTTATAGACGCTTTAAAAGGTAAGTTTAAACTTGCCGGATCAGCCGTTGCACATATTGGTTTTGCATTGATGCTGGTGGGGGCGCTAATAGCTGCAGGCACACGCAGTGTTGTTTCAAAGAATGACAGTGGCACTGTTGCGGTAGCCGGTTTTAATCAATCGGCAAATGATGAGCGGGTGTCCGGGAGTGCGCGCGAAAATGTAATGATCTATAAAAATCAGCCGGTTAAAATGGGTGATTATACTGTCACCTATTTAGGGGATTCTACCGCTGAACCTGATCATTTTTACAAAATTAATTACAGGCGCTTTGACAAAAATGGCAAGTTGATTGAAAATTTTGAATTAAAACCCAAAGTGCAGATAGGTAGCCAAATGGGTATGACATCTTCGCCAGATACCAAACATTATTTAACGCACGACCTTTATACGCATATTACAGCACTTCCACAGCCAAAGATGACAGCGTCTGCCGATGCCCAAAACGATGCGGCCCATGGAGATGCGGAGAATGATGATAAGAATTATGATCCGCCAGTGGCTCATGAAATTGCGGTAGGTGATACCATCCGTTATCGTGAGGGTTATATTGTGCTGAAGGCCATGAAAAAGGAAACATCGATCCAAAATATACCGCTAACAGACAGCGATATTGCCATTGGTGCACAACTGCAGATAGTTTCGAATAACCAGCACTACACCGCTGAACCTATTTACCTGATAAAGGGAAAAGGCGCCTATTATTTCGACAGGAAAGCGGAAGACGCTGGCTTAAAATTTCGTCTTTCGAAGATCATTCCGGAAAGGAACAAGGTAGAGATCACCGTTTATCAAACGCCTGAAAACAAAAAGCCATGGATAGTGATGCGTGCGCTTGATTTTCCTTATATCAATTTCTTATGGTCGGGCACGTTGATCATGATCTTAGGATTTTTGATCTCGATCTTCAGAAGGAACAAGGAAGTGAAGACGGTTTGATGGTTTTCAGATGGATGTGTCATTAGATCAACGGCATCAAATAGCTGATCGAGGCTTTGCTGTTTTTGATAATATTTATACCTCCGATGAAATTGAGAATATCGAATCCATAATCAACAAGGCAGACCGATCTAAAAAAACGTTCCGTCAAACCGCCGATCTTTTCGCTATCCGGCAATTCTTAAAAGAAATTCCCGTAGTTAAACCGCTGATCTTTAATCAAAAATTAAAGTCGATAAGTAAGGCCTTATTTGGTAATGACTATTTCGTCGTAAAATCAATTTATTTTGATAAGCCCGAAAAGTCTAACTGGTTTGTTGCCTGGCACCAGGACTTGACGATTTCTGTTGATAAAAAGATGGAAACCACAGGTTATAGCTCCTGGACAATTAAACAAGATCAGTTTGCTGTTCAGCCACCGGTTGAAATATTGAAAGATATCTTCACCATTCGTATTCACCTTGATGATACCGATGAAAACAATGGAGCGCTAAAGGTTATACCAGGCTCCCATCTTAAAGGAATCTATCGTGCGGAAAATATTGATTGGAATAAAGAGACCCAAGTAACCTGCAATGTCAACGGCGGCGGAGTTATGATCATGCGTCCTCTTTTAATGCATGCATCTGACCGCACTACATCAAGTAAAACGAGACGGGTAATACATATAGAATTTAGTAGTGCGAAGTTAGCTGAGGGACTCAATTGGGTTGAGGCGGAATATTTCTCGATACAACTACACCCTGAGATAAACGGTTAAAAGGCGGCACCTATGGCGCCTTTTAACGTATTTTTATTTTTCTATAAACAGGTGACTTCTACGGAGTTTTTAAAAAAGAGTTTGTTGCTTTTTTGGTTGTTTTTTCAATTGATAATGATATCCGAAATAGCTTATAATGATTTGTGCCAATCCGTTATATCATACAACGACAACTCCATAGGAGTTGCGTGATTATAGAAAAAAGGGAAATCAAATAGGGCTCCAGAGGAGCCTCTTTAGCTTATTACACACGCGACAACTCCAGCGGAGTTGCGTGATTATAGAAAAAAGGAAAATCAAATAGGGCTCCATAGGAGCCTCCTTAGCCAACAGTTCCACGCGGATTCAGCCAAAAAAATCAAACAGATACCTTTCATCAAATGGGATCTCGAACTTGTTCAATAAACTTAAATATTCCTGTTTGAATGTCCTGGTTAAGCACGTATTTTATGACCGTGTCGATATGTGAGTGGGAATATGAAAAAACACCGTACCGTTCCTGCCAATTGAATTTACCACGCATCCAATTTTTATTGTTTATAAACTCGTTACTTTCGACCTTGATCTCTTTAACAAAATCTGAAATTAAGATGGTTGGTTTAAAGCCTACAAATAAATGAGTATGATCAGGCATGGAGTTAATGGCAAGCATTTTTGCCTTCCTGTTTTGCACAAGGGCGGTAATGTATTTGTGTAATTCTTCTTTATTTTCTTTTGCGATTAAACTTTGCCGGTTTTGAACTGCAAAGATAAATTGCAGGTAAATTTGAGAAAAAGTATTAGCCATAGTTTAGGTTTTTATATTGATTTACTAAATTTTAGTCGGTTTTAATAGTTCCGAATTGAATACCAGCATCAATAAGGAATTGTCGCAGGAGATCGTATTTCTGATTACAAAACGTTCCTAATAAAAGTTTATCAGATAAGGTTCGATATTGTTTACATTCAAAACAAACTTCCAAATAATCGTAGACTTTCCCATTTTTATCAAAAAATACTAAAGCATTTCGCGGCGAATAGCACGTGTACCCAGGGTCGGCATAGTCTGTACGTTTTCGCACCGTTGTGTTGTAAATAAGATTCGTTAATATTTCGATCTGTTTACCGCTTAAATTCTGGATTTCAATCAGCGACGAGTAATTTAATTCATGATCTTTAACATGAAGGCCGGATTCATATTGAATATCAAATGGTTTTTTGCGCAACAGACTGTCGGGGACTTTAGTGTGAATACTATCATCATAAATCTTCACGGAGTCATTTATTGAGTAATCGCGCCGACGATCCTGAAACCTGAATGAAACAGCAACTATTTTAACTGCTTTTGAAAATGGATATTGCTTAAGCCTTTGAGCTACACTATATTCGTTTGTAAAAACACAATCATCATCTGTTGGGTGTGGGTTGGGTATACCTATTTTGAAGTCTGCCGATAGCGCCTTTTTTTGCATTGACTTTTTTTGTTTTAAACTATCCGGTTTTACTTTATTCCTTGCATCATTAGCATCATTAGCTTTGATTTTCGAATTATATGCACTGCTTTTATTGCTTATTTTTTTCGGTTTTTCGTTAAACAGGGCCTTTTCGTTTTGCTTCGCGTTAAAATACGATACAGTTGTATAAGCAACGGCAAATGAGGCTAAAAGCAGTAAGATAACCAGGAAGAGTTTAGGCGCTTTCATTTTAGAAATTATAAATTGAGACAAA
Organism: uncultured Mucilaginibacter sp.; assembly: GCF_903913935.1. Lineage (GTDB taxonomy): Bacteria > Bacteroidota > Bacteroidia > Sphingobacteriales > Sphingobacteriaceae > Mucilaginibacter. The sequence continues at coordinate 5,562 of NZ_CAIWNH010000284.1, read as the reverse complement.
AGATTTCTGTTGACTAATTTAGCGCAAATATTCAGGTTACAAATCAGTAAATATTAATTGATGATATGCGCATAACCATTATCGGTTCCGGAAATGTAGCCACTCACCTGGCAGCGGCCTTCAAAAACGCGGGGCATCGTATTGTGCAGGTATACAGCAGGGATCTGCAAAACGCGGCGTTGCTGGCCTACCACGTAAAGGCTGATGCTATTGACGGTTTGAAGGATATCAACCCTGAAACTGATCTGTTTGTGATTGCTGTAAAGGATGATGCCATTATTTCAATAGCGCGGTCTTTAGCGCCATTTCAAAAACTAACGGTGCATACATCAGGTGCAGCGGATTTGAATACATTGATATCTATCATACCAAATTCAGGTGTATTGTACCCGCTGCAAACACTAAGCAAAAATAAAGAGGTTGATTTTTTAACTGTGCCTTTATGTATTGAGGGGGCGAATGAGCAAATAACGCTTGAATTGGAGCAACTTGCCCAAACCATCAGCAATAATGTTTACCGGATAAACTCCGCACAACGCAAAGCATTGCACCTGGCAGCAGTTTTTGCCTGTAATTTTCCGAATTATTTATACGATGTAGCCAGGCAGCAGTTGGACAAACAAAACATCGATTTTGAATTGATCAGACCGCTGATTTTGGAAACAGCCCAAAAAGTTCAGGATAATTTACCTGTCGATGCACAAACTGGGCCTGCTGTACGCAATGACCAGAATACAATGGAAATGCATTTGCAAATGCTTCAGGATGAACCCGGCCTGAAAATGATTTATGAGCTGTTAAGTCAGGGGATTATCAAAAACGCTAAAGTGGGACACTGACCCTGAGTAATTTTATTACTTTTGCGGAAATGAACATTTTTAAAGTAAAGATAAATTTTGAGGCAAAAGGGCTGGAAAGTATTGAAATCCCTATTGCCGAAGGTGAGTCGGTATTAGACGTTTGCCTGGAGAATGGTATCGAATTACAACACAACTGTGGTGGTGTGTGCGGTTGCAGTACCTGCCAGGTTTATGTGAACAAGGGGATGGACAACATCCAGGAAATATCAGATAAAGAAGAGGATTTTATCGACAGGGCGGTTAATCCGCGTATTAATTCGCGTTTGGGTTGCCAGTGCATTATCCTTGATGGCGATATAGAAGTAACGTTGCCTGATCAATCACAGTTTTTAGGCCATTAATTATAATAGGATTACACCGATTTTTATTGGTGATTACACCGAGGAAAAGATTATACCGATTTGAAATGACAGAAAATAAATTCAGCTTACCTATCCATTGGAACGATCACGAAGATATCGCCATTGAACTTTACGAGAAGTTTGGCGACGATTTTGATGAATCAAAAATATACCGCATCCGTTTTACGGACCTTTTGGAATGGGTATTGTCGCTCCCCAATTTTGCGGGTACCCGTGAAGAATCCAACGAAGGGCACCTGGAGCAGATACAGTCGGCCTGGGTTTATGAATGGCGGGATAACCAATAGGTTCAGTTGGGAGCCTTGCTGCCGCAGGCAGGTTTTACGTTTGCAGCATAACATCCCAGATAATCGGTGAAATCCTAAATAATCAGTGAAATCACAAAAGCATGGAATCATTCTTACATAAGTTAAAAGACATAACAACCTTTATTTTTGATGTTGACGGCGTGTTAACCGACGGCTCTGTTTTTGTGACAGAGGACGGTGTACAAAGCCGCGCTTTCAATATTAAGGATGGCTATGCCCTGCAGCTTGCAGTAAAATGCGGCTATAATGTTTGTACTGTTTCAGGCAGCCGGTCAAAAAGCGCTGTTTACCGGCTAAATAGCCTTGGTATTAAGGATGTTTATATGGGAATCCATACAAAAGTTGAGAAAATAAAGCTTTACCTGGAAGAAAAACATCTGAGCGCCGAAAAAGTAATTTATATGGGCGATGATATTCCCGACCTGGAAGCGATGAAACTTTCCGGCTTACCCGTTTGCCCTGCAGATGCCGCAGAAGAGATAAAAGCGATCAGCAAATATATTTCGCCATTACCTGGCGGCAGAGGGTGCGCCCGTGATATTATTGAAAAAGTATTGAAGATCCAGGGCAAATGGATGACCGAAGAAGCATATAGCTGGTAAGGTGAAGTTCATGGTTGATGGATCATCGTTCATGGCCGGAAACCAATCGCTTCGACATAACACCAGGAACAAAACTTCTACTATTAACCATGAACTATCAACCATGAACCAACCCAAAATAATTCTGGCATCCAAATCTCCCCGCCGGCAGGAGCTATTAAAGCTGATGGATATTGAGTTCCACGTAGTGTTAAAGGAAGTGGATGAATCTTATCCTGAAGAACTAAGTCCGGAAGAAATAGCCGTCTATATCGCTGAAAAAAAAGCAAAAGCCTTTGACGAAACTGTCACCGACGAAATTGTTTTAACAGCTGACACTATTGTTTGTGTAAATAACCAAATATTGGGCAAGCCTGAAAATGAAGTGCATGCTATTGAAATGCTGCAAACACTATCCGGCAGGATGCACCAGGTAATAACTGGGGTATGTTTACTTTACAAGCATCGCTATCATAGTTTTTATGACGTTTCGGAAGTGTTTTTTGCAGAACTTTCTGACGAGGAGATCATTAGTTATGTTAAAGAATACAAGCCTTTTGACAAAGCCGGATCCTATGGTATCCAGGAACGTATCGGGCTGATAGGTATCGAAAGAATAAACGGGTCCTATACCAATGTGGTTGGTCTGCCAACTGAAAAATTGCACCGGGAATTGAAGAAATTGTAAAAAATGCACAGCGTCTAACGTAATTACTTACCTGAGACGCCGTGCATAGCGTCCCTATTTAATTGTTATTGTATTATTCTTCCTGTTGATGTCCGGCAACGCTGCATCCGGATCAACCGTTACACTTTCTGCTGCTGTTGTTGTAGGGATCACAAAAGTTATCGCCTTATCTTGCTGCCAGGTTTCAACGGGCAGTTGCATGCGTTTTTTACTGCCATCCCTTAATTTTACTTCTATGGCAAACGGCATGGCCATAGCGTCTTTATTTGCCACTGTAACCTGAATGCCTTGTTTCGGATCGTTGTTTACATATCTGGCATTCACGAGGGCCAGATCGAGCGAATAATTATTGTAAAACCAGCCTTTCCAAAACCAGCCCAGGTCTTCACCTGCGCCGTTTTCCATCGACCTGAAAAAATCGTCTGGCTGCGGATGCCTGAAGGCCCAGTTATTGATGTAATTTTTGAAGGCGTAGTCAAAACGATCCTTACCCAAAATTTGCTCCCTCAACAAAACCAGGCCAAAGGCAGGTTTAAAATAGGCGATAGGGTGACGGTATTTTTCGGAAATAGCATCTGCTGCAGTCATGATCACCGGTGCGTAGGGGTCTGCGATGATCGGAATTATCTCATCTGCGGGGTTTCCCTTGCCGGGGGCATATTCGCCATCCCGTTTTGGCGCATATTCACCATGATTAAACTCGTCGGCTGCATAAATGTCAATAAAAGTGTTAAATCCCTCATCCATCCAGGCAAAACGGCGCTCATTACTGCCAACGATCATCGGGAACCAGTTATGGCCAATTTCATGCGCGGTAACCCAATATAATTCACCGCCTTTATCACCAATACCGTCAAATACAATTCCGGGATATTCCATGCCGCCTGCTATCCCTGCTTCGTTAACTGCCACAGGGTAGGGGTAAACAAACCATTTTTCGGAGAAGTATTCAATAGATTTTTTAAGGTACTCAGTAGCTCTTCCCCAGGCATCGTTGCCAGCACTTTCAACCGGGTAAACCGACATGGCCAGTGATTTTTTGCCACCGGGTAAATTTACTTTCGCGGCATCCCACATATAGGACTTTGATGCGCCAAAGGCTACATCGCGGGTATTTGACATTTTAAAGTGCCAGGTTAATGTTCCGGTATTTTTAGGGCGCGATGCAGGGTCTGTTACTTCTTCAGCACCGCGGATCATAATGGTTTTTTCGCTGTTGCGCGCTTCGTTCAGCCGGGCGATTTGTTTGCCTGTAAGCACCTCAGCCGGATTAAGTAATTCGCCTGAACCGGCAACGATCATATCAGATGGAACGGTAATGCTATAATCAATATCGCCATATTCAAGATAAAATTCACCGGCGCCTAAAAAGGGCAGGGTATCCCAGCCGCGGCTGTCATCATATACACACATCCTCGGGAACCATTGCGCAATTTCATAGATCTTGCCATTTTTGGTATCAAAGAAGTCGTTTCTGCCGCCAAAATTGCCCGGGATGGTATATTTATAACGAATGATAAGGTCGATGCCGCCGCCATTTGGCAGTATCGGTTTGTTCAGGCGCAACTGCATCCGGGTGTCATTGACAATATATGGAACGCTCTTTTGCACATCTCCATTATTTATTACCACCGACTCGATATCGTATCCATCTGTGTGCTGGTTTGGCGCGGGCGAAAAAGCGGTCGCAAAGTTTGAACGTGCGTCCTTTTTATAAGTGTTCTGGTCAAGCTGAACCCATAAATATTGCAGGGCATCCGGACTATTATTGATGTAATGGATCTTTTCGGTAGCTGTTAATGTTTTAGCAGTAGTGTCAATAGCGGCGCTTATGGTATAATATACCCGGTTTTGCCAGTATTTTGGGCCCGGAGCGCCATTGGCTGAATGGAACTCGTTTCCCTTTTCTGCATAGAATTGAGGAGAAAACAGCGCTGAAGGTTCATAGTTTGATGAAATGGTATCGTTGGGGTTTGCGGCGCGCCTTCTTCGCTGTGCGTTCACCGAAAATGCCATTAACAATAGAAGAGTTATACTGATTAATCTTAATTTCATACAGGTGTTGATAAGCACGCAATATACGAAGGATAGGATTATTTTAAAATCAACTCTGCAATTGAAACAAAATGAATAATGCTTGCTATATTTCAAAAAAATTTAGCATTGCACTTTCCCGTTAATATCCCAATAGGCAAATCTTATATCCCTGTCCATTTTGTGTGCGAAACACTGGCTTATTTTATAGGGTACAGGTATTATGCTTATTTAAGAAAACATACGCAGGACCCAATCAATGCTGAACATCGCCTGATCATATTTATCGGCGCCGCCTTTGGCGCATTGATCGGATCGCACCTGGTGGGTGTGTTGGAGAACCCGTCCTTATTACCGCGTTTTAACCTGGTATACCTGATGGGCAATAAAACCATTGTTGGCGGTATGCTGGGTGGATTGATCGGTGTTGAGCTGACCAAGAAAAAAATCGGGGTTAACGTTTCTTCCGGCGATTTGATGGTTTACCCGTTGATCCTGGCCATGATCATAGGGCGCACCGGCTGTTTTTTGGCGGGGTTGGAAGATGGTACCTTCGGCGTACAGGCAAACCTGCCCTGGGCTATTAACTTTGGCGATGGTATCCGCAGGCACCCCACTAATTTATACGAGATCTTATTCTGGACAGCATTATGGCTTTCGCTTCAAATCATCGAAAAATATAAGCAGTTTACCGATGGATCAAAGTTTAAGATATTTCTATCAGGCTAC
>NZ_CAIWNH010000283.1 GCF_903913935.1 uncultured Mucilaginibacter sp. | reverse complement strand
TCCATTTCCGGCCTTTTGAAATCTGGTTTTGGCAAGTTTTTCCGGTCGACTTTACCACTGGTTGTTTTGGGTAGCTCGCTTAACCACACGTAGGCGGAGGGGTGCATAAAATCAGGCAATTGCTGCTCAATGCTTTTGCGCACATAGTCGGTATCACCTTTATCCTTAGCCGAAACAAGATAGGCCACCAGGCGCTTTTGCCCCGGCACATCTTCCCTGGCAACCACAATAGCCTGTTGTATGTCGTTCAATTGGTTGATCAGGACTTCAATTTCACCCAATTCAACCCTGTTGCCTCTTATTTTTACCTGCGTATCCCTCCGCCCAAGGTATTCAATATTTCCGTCGGGCAGGTATCGGGCTAAATCACCTGTGCGGTAAATGCGGGTTGTTTTATCTTCGGTTTCATTCCAGAAAATGAATTTTTCGGCCGTCATTTCCGGGCGGTTCAAATAGCCATCAGCAAGGCTCAACCCGCTAACGCAAAGTTCGCCGGTTTCACCGTGTGCAAGTTTTTTTAATTCTTTATCAAGAATGAGGATCTCAGTTTCGTCAATCGGTACACCAATAGACGGCAGGGCAGGCCATAAGGCCGGGTCACCTTCCAGCTTAAGCTGGGTAACCACATGCGTTTCGGTAGGGCCGTATTGGTTATATAAAATGCAACCAGGCAATGCAGAAAAAAAGCGCACCACCTGCGGGGTGATCTTTAATTGTTCGCCGGCCGTCATTACTTCTTTTAAACAGGCAGGGAAATGTTTTTCGGCATCCGCAGCTTCTGTTAAATACTGAAGCACTACAAATGGCAAAAATATCCGGTTAATTTTGTTAACCTCGATATAAGTTAGCAAACGCGTTGGATCAACCCTTAATGTTTCATCAACCAAAACCAGAGCGCCGCCCGTTGTCAAGGTAGCAAATATTTCCTGGAAGGATACATCAAAAGTTAGCGGGGCAAACTGCAGGGTGTTGAAGCCAGCAGCAGAAGCAGAATGCTTTTCCTGCCATTGCAGCAAATTGGCCAGCGCCTCATGCCCCATCGAAACACCTTTAGGAGTACCGGTTGAGCCGGAAGTATACAAAACGTAAGCAGCTGATTTACTAACCGGAATTTGTTTGGAGGCAGTAGGATATTCTTTATCGGAATTTAAAACTTTGATGCCTAATGGCTCAAAAAAGTGTTTTTGGGTAGATATGGAAAGGCAGGTATCGATTCCCGAATCGCTTACAATCTGTTGTAAACGGTCCTGCGGGTATTCCGGATCGAGCGGCAAATAAGCTTTGCCTGCTTTCAAAATAGCCAATACGCTGATAATCGTTTCCACACAGCGAAAAGTGCTAACGCCCACGACCAATGAATCGGGCGATTGCGCATAGATTGCAGCCGCCAGTTTATCGGCATTTTCACCTAATTGGCTATAGGTTAATTTTTGATCACCAAATATAACAGCAGGCGCATCCGGAGTTTTGATCTTTTGATAATCAAAAAGCTGGTGAATAAGCTTGCCACTATTGACGCCGATTGTACTTGTTTTCCCGGTAATTTCCATTAAAACGCAATTTTTATTTTCATTATTATTCTGTTATAAAGGGGTATTGGCGCACAGAATAACCAGGTTCTTTATACGGGTGCTTCATTTATTTGGTTGTTGTTTAAACAATGACAAGCTATTTTAGTTCTTTTGATGTGTTTTATAAGGAAGCAAAAGGCGTTATTTTGTAAAAGCGCACTTCTCCTCAATAAAATGTTTTAAATATCTTTGATGCTAATGATCCGAAAATTTTTAACCATCGTCATCATCTTTTTAACCTGGCAATTAACAGCAAAAGCCAATTTTAGTTACGACGCCACCTGTACTGAGGCTTATAAGGCTATCCTTGATCTGCGGATGAATGACGCGCGTTCTGCAATCCAAAGAGAGAAACAACAAAACCCGCAAAATGGTATCATTATTTTACTGGAAAACTATGTGGATTACTTTAGTTTGCTTGCTTCCGAAAATAAAGCAGATTATGAACACTTAAAGGATCTAAGATCGGCAAGATTATCTGCATTGGAAGATAACGACAGTAATTCTCCCTTTTACATGTACGCGCAGGCGGAGATTTACCTGCAATGGTCATTTCTTAAAGCAAAGTTTGGGGACTATGTTTCCTCCGGATTTGATGCAAAAAAAGCAAACGGGCTATTGCATGACAACGAAGAAAAATACCCCGGATTTGTACCAGATCAGATAAGCCTTGCATTGGTAAATGTAGTTTTTGGCTCAATCCCTGCGAGCTTTAAAAGTGTCACCCGTTTTTTGGGAATGAGCGGCAATGCACAGGCTGGTGTTAAAAAACTGGAAGAACTTAAGGCCGATCTCCCCAAAACAAAATTCGCTTTTTATAACAGCGAGGTGATTTTTTTTATTTGTACGATAGATATCAATGTGCTGCATAATAACAATGATTACCCAAGGCTAATCTCTATGCTGAATGAAATGGGCAGCAGCAGCCTGCTAAAAACCTATGTGCAGGGCCTCATCGCCTCAAAAACCGCACATAATGACGATGTAATAACTTACCTGGAAGCAAGGCCAAAGGCATGGGACTATGTTAAGGTACCTTCGATAAATTATATGCTTGGCGTTGCTAAACTTTGCCGGGTAAACAATGAAACTCCGACACCTTTGTATGATTTTATTAATGATTATAAGGGTATAAACTACATAAAGGATGCTTATCTAAAACTCGGCTACTTTTACCTTTTACAAAATGACCAGGGTAAATACGAATATTTTGTAAGACAGGCAAAAACCAAAGGTTATACCATCGATAGCAAAGACCAGCAGGCCCTGTGGGAAGCCAATGATGCAAAACCGGATATCGACTTGTTAAAAGCCCGGTTTTACTTTGATGGTGGCTATTATGCTAAAGCTTTGGCACAATTGGCAAATAAAGATGAAAACGATTTTAAGCTTTTAAGAGACAAAATTGAATGTTGCTACCGCCTGGGCAGGATCTATGATAAAACCGGTAAATATGGCGATGCTATTTTAAATTATCAAAAGGCCATCAGGTTAGGGTCGGCAACCAAATATTACTTCGCCGCGAACGCTGCGTTTAGCATCGGGAAGATCTACGAAGACAAGAAAGACTTAAAAAGGGCCGGGGACTACTATAACCAGGCCCTCGATATCCATGGCCATCAATACCAGACAGATATTGATAACGACGCGAAGGCCGGGTTGAAGCGGATAGGGCAGTAGGTAGGATTTCGGATGTCGGAATTTCGATTTCGGATTTATTTGAAGAATTCGTTTAAATTAATTTCGATCACTTTTTAAAGTCTCGCCGCAAAATGGCGGAGGAGATTTAGAGGGGGCTATTCCTTTGTAAACCTGATATTCTTTTTGATGGATTGTAAATGATATTCGTTAACCTTTGCTTTCAGTTGTTCAAAATCAAAATCGCTGTTGCTGCCGCAATCGAGCAAGTTAAAATAAACGGATTGTTTGGTGCTTTCAAAATATTCCAATAAAACACTGCTCCATACTAATTGGCAATGGCCCCGGGTGCGTGTTACAATCTCATAAATACCATCCTGAAATTCAACATGCCTGATATAGGCCGATTCCAGGTTGCCTTGCGGATAGTAGATCAGCAGGTTACCCGGCTCATTTAACAGCGAGGCGGCATAATCAAGGCTTTCGTCAACTGAACGTTTGCCAGGTTCAACAGAAAAGCTGCCGGAATATTTTAACCACCAGTTTTTTTCCATTTGCTTTTTTACCGACATGGTATAAATGCCTTTTAGCTTTTGTTTTTTATTGATGAATTTAAAACACAGGTAGTAGGCAAAAAAACCATCAAAAAAGCCAAAATGGTTACACATCAGGATATATGAATGCCCCGGTTTTATCTCGATGTCATTCAGGATCATTTTGTTAAAACGCCGCCTGAAAAACCAAAGCAACGGCGCGATACCCAAACGGATAAAAAATATGGGGATAGGTTTTGCTTTGATGATCATATTAACAGTTTCGTTAGCGAGGTTACAAAATCTTTTTTGATCATTTCGTGGCCTTCATTCAGAATGATAACTTCACTATGTTTTAGTTTTTGAATAAACTTATCACCAATTCGCGGCGGAAATGTTTTATCCCGGTTGCCAAATATAAAAATGCTTTTGATGTTATTTGTTTCAATAGCCTCCAATAAACGCTGTTCGTCCGTCTCTAAAAAGCGGAGATAGGTGAAACAGGCATAAAAATTAAACCTGAGTTCGGCCGTTCCTATCTCATTAAACAAAATTTTATAGTCCTGGTCGTTTATAAACCTTAATAGCTTAAACATTTTAAGCATTCGTACCAATGCTTTTTCACTCAGCGTTAATTTTTCCAGGATCTTATTCCCTGTTTTGTTTTTACTAAAAAAACGGATCAGTTTCCCCGGTTCCAGGCTCGATGGTGCGGCGATTATAAATTCATTAACTAAACCACCCAGTTCTTCAACAACAATTGTTGCATAATGGGTGCCCATAGAATAACCGATCACGGAAAAGCGTCCGATATCCTCATGCTTGCAAAAATCCCGTATAAATGCGGTAATCTCTGTCTTGCTGATCCCTTTTTTAATGTTAGATAGACTCTGATCTTTCAGCTTAGTTTGTTTATGGAAAAAAAGATCAAACCCATAAAAAGTGTAGATTGTGCCGAGGTCGCTTTCTAAAAGTTTAAATTGCTTGCCATGCATGCCGTACCCGTGAAAACAGAGCATGCTTTTTGGCCCATTACCGAACTTGTAATAATGCAGGGTAACCAAATCATTTTCAAAATAATAGTCGGTCATGGTGGTATTATAAATCAGTGTCAATTAGCGCAATTGCCCAAACATAATCACCATCGTGCGAAATGGTTAAACTTATTTTATAATTGGTTTCGGGGCTATGAATAATTACCTGTGGTTGCCCGGCATTTTTCTTGCGGATGATCTCTATTTTTTTCCAGCCCAGGGTAGAGGGGTTTATTTGTTTTATTGCCTTATAAACGGCCTCTTTTGCCGCCCATGTGGATGCATACCGCAAAACTGAATTTTCAAATGCGTCGCTGTAAGTTATTTCCGCGGCTGTATAAACTTTTTTTTTGAAGAGATCATTAAATGAAGCCGAAAAATCAGGCAGGTACACAAGGTCGTTGCCGATGGTAAACTTCCCTGAAGCATTTAATATTTCCAGTGATTTTAAAATTTCATTCTCCATCTACGCCAAGCCCCATTATGTTGAAGCCTCCGTCAACAAAATGAATATTCCCGGTTACTTTTTTCGAAAGACCCGAAAAATAATATAAAGCGGCATCGCCTACATCATCAGCGTCAATATTCCCTAGCGGGGCGGTAAATTTGCCCATCTTGCGCAACCGCCGGACGCCTAATATTCCGCCCGACGAGGTCGTCATTACCAAACCTGCCGAAATCGCATTCACCCTTATGCCCTGGTCCCTGAAATAACTTGCCAGGTAGATCATGATATTCTCGAGCGCTGCTTTGTTGATGGCCATTCCGGCATATCCAGGGAAGACCCTTTGCGAAGCATTATAGGTAAGTGTTAACACCGAGGCGTTTTTTGCAAAATAAGGTTGTGTCACCCTGCAGATCCTTAACAAGGAGTAAGCGCTGATGTTAAATGAATCCATCAGGTCTTCAAAGGGGATATCTAAATAGGAGGGTGCTGGCTCGGTGCTGCCCGGCAAGGAGTAGCACATTACACTTTGGGTGCCAAATGCCACCGCATGTAAAACATAGTCTATTGGTCCTGCTGTATTAAACACCAACTGAATGAACGCGGTGATCTGCAACTCATTCCTTACATCAACTTCGGCGGATAAACTGCTGTCCATACCGTTTTGCTGCATCAGGTATAAAACCTCGTCTTTTGTCTCGGCAACGTAGCTCAGCGCCACTTTGCAGCCAGACTGGTGCAGTTTTAAAGCGATTGACCAGGCGATGGAGCTTTCGTTCCGCACGCCGAAAATAGCCGCAACTTTATCTTTATTATCAATCATTTAAATATCCTTCGAAACCATCATTGCACTGTTTGTACCGCCAAAGCCGTAATTTAAACAGGCAACTCTGTTTATTTCTTTTTCAAATGCGAATTGAGGAACTAAATGCCTGTATGCTGCCAACGGTTTTGAAGGCCCGTTCCAGTGGTCGGTCTTTTGAAAGCCTTCCAGTTCGGGGTTCAGCGTGTTTGAGTTCAGGCAGGGGAGTACCTTTTGGTTTTTCAGCATCAATAAAGCAGTGATAAACTCTACTGCGCCCGCACCGCCAAGCATGTGGCCGAATTGTGATTTGGGTGCCGACATGTGATACCCTTCTTCGCCCAGGGTATCCACCACGCTCAATAATTCAACGGAGTCGCCAACAGGCGTTGATGTGCCGTGCATTTTTACAACATCCGGCCGCAATCCTTTATCCGGCATCAACCCTTTCCAAAGTCTTTGCTGGCCGGCGAAAGATGGATAAAACATATCCCCGTCGCCATCCGAGTTGTTAAAATAACTATCAATTACCCCCAATATATTGGCGCCGCGGGCTTTAGCCATTTCATATTCTTCAAGCGCCACAATACCAGCACCAAACGAACATACAAAGCCGTTTCTTTCCATATCAAATGGCCTTGAACTTTCAGCAGGGCTAAAGCCTTTTGATAGTATCATCATACCATCAAAACCAATAAAAGTTTCAAGCGCGGTACCTTCAACGCCACCAGCTATTACGCGGTCCTGCAACCCAAATTTTATAAGCCTGTAAGCATGGCCAATATTACCAAGCCCGGTGGCACATGCAGAGGTAATAGACTCGCAAACGCCTTTTGTTTTTAACAGGCACGATATATTGGCAGCTTCGCGGTACGACATACTACGGTCAACAGTATGTGCCCCGGCAATCCTGGCTTTCTTTCCCATCTGGAAAAAGTAATGCCAGGCTACCCTTAAAATCTGGTTACCCGCGCCGCCTGAACCTACTACAACCCCGGTTTCTTCTGATTGTGTCTCTGTAGTGGTCCATCCGGCCATTTTCACTGCTTCCTGGGCGCCAATCATGGTCCAGATACTGCCAAGGTCAGCAGTAGAGAGGTTCCCATCCGGGATTCTACCCAACTTATCAATGTACGTTTCAGGGTATCTCTCTACAATAGGAGCCAGAACCGCTTCCAGGTCCATTTCATCGTCCGTGATAAACCCTGACACAGTCGACCTGATCTGCTTATTATATTGCATTGCCAGGTCCCACTCCCTTATTAAACTCTGATTCGAGAATAATTTCCGGTCAAATTCATCGAGGTTTTTACAGGTCGGGAAAGCCCCGCCCATACCAACTACCGCCACTTTTCTCCCTGTAACCTGCATGTTTATTTATTTTCGCCTCTTGCCTTAACCATTATGATCAGGTCGATAATATCTTTAACTTTTGACCCCATATGGTCAATATCGTCATCTTCAAACTCTATGTCGAATTTGTTTTCCACCTTAGCGGCAATATTGATCAGTTCAGTCGAGGGAGTGCTCAAATCAGTCAGAAAGTCCGTTTCTTCAGTAACACCAACCAGCCTTTGCGGGTCAATCGTTCTTATTGTTTTTAGCACTTCTAATAAGCCATCAAGTATTTCTTGTCTTTCCATTATTCATTTTTTTTAAAAAGTTCTTTTAAAATAGCCCTGCCTGTAATATCGTGCAATTCGGCTACTAATTTAAAATCGCTGCTAATATCATATTTTAATAAACGTTCTTCACTGAAATCGCTAAAATAATCATTTAAATCAAGCCATTTCGGTACTTTATATATACGTCCGTCAGCTACCATCTGCCGCCACTTGTAAAAAGTGATATTCCCCATGCTGATAAATGTGTCACCCTCTTCCAGGTAATAATGAAAGTTTACACTGCCAACACTGATGAAAGCCGGGATAAACTTATCTTTCAGCTCATCAGGCAGGCAATTACTTTTACGGCATTCCAAAAAAGTGGCACAGGATACGATGGTTGCCTGTGCAAAGGCTTCAATCTGGTCAACGCCCCTAAACACGCCGAAATGATCCTTAACATCGCGGGCTTTTGGGGTGTAACTGGCAACAATGCCTTTATTTGGCAGGTGCCAGTGGTAGTTATCAAGCAGCAGCTTGGTAGGGCCATGCAATAACATTTGTGTTGGATGCACGTCCAGCAGGTTGCCGTTTTTAATGACGTCTAAATATTCTTCCCTGGTATCAATCATATTAAACCGCCGTTGATGTGGATATTTGTTCCATTTATATAGGATGCCTTGTCCGAAAGCAGGAACGCTATTGTATCTGCGACATCATCAACGTTTCCAAAGCGTTTTGCCGGAATTAAATTTAAATATTTTTCTTTTATCTGTTCGGGAATTCCAGCAGTCATGTCAGTTTCAATAAAGCCGGGCGAAACACTAAGTACCCGGATCTGATGACTTTCATTTAATGCAGCAGCCTCTTGTGCCAGTGACCTGGAAAGCGCTACTATGCCAGCTTTAGTTGCGGCATATACAGATTGAAAAGCATTGCCGCTTTCGCCAACTACCGAACTAATATTAATGATAACCCCCTTGTTTAATAAACTAAATATTTTCATGGCGGTTTTGCATATCATAATCGGAGCCCTTAAGTTTACATTCAACATGGCATCTATCTCTCTCTCTGGCTGAAAATTTAAGGGTTTATCATAAGTGAGGCCGGCATTGTTTATTACGCCGTACAGCGAGTCGCCATGGTCTTTTTTTAGCTGTTTGCAAAAGTCGGCAAGCTGCTGGTTATCACTAAAATCGGCGCATAAAATATGGCTTCCCGGTTCAATATGCGTAAAGCTCTCCCTTTTGGAGGCATGTAATATTAATTCATATTCCGATGAAAGTTTTTTGGAGATGGCCAACCCTAAACCCTTACTGGCGCCGGTAATTAGTAATTTTTTTTTCTCCATGTAAATATATAATCGTTATTAATAAGCTGGCTGCAATATAATAAAATTTACAGATACCACTTTTAGGAATTGCAGCGGTGGGTTTTAAGAGCACGCCATCAATACGCGGCCTGTTTTTATTGTGCCTTCAAGCCGGATTTGGGTTCATGTATGTTAATTACGAATGAATAATTATAGCTGATATGGCGGCTGGTTTATTTTAATTGAAATGGTTTGTGTGTATTGGTTAATATCTTCTGTTAAAATAAGCTTACTCTATCGGAAATTACCTGAAAGTTAAATTGTCTGTCATCGAAAAAGCATGCCACTATAGCATGATAATGTGTAAAACATTTAGTTAAATTTAATTAGTTTTAATATGTTTAACGTCCCCCCAGTTATCTGTTAAATGCTTGGCATGCATTGATTTTTGATATCTAATTTTTCTCTTTCAATAGATGGAAATATTAAATATGAATATATATTTAGCGTTTTTGTGTTAACTTTTAACCGCCTTATTAACCCTATTTAAAAACTATTAATCTATGCTTAACCTTGATTTTAATCTTTATCTGTTTTTAAGAACCCCGGCCCTAAGCTATAGGGATTATAAAACCGAAATTATGGCTGAATTACTGAAAACCCAATTTTTTCAGTCGGCTATATTCTTTGCGAGCGAAAGCCTATATCTCGAGTTGGAACGTTGCGGATTTGACTACTATTACCTCGACAGAAAGGTTAAGATCAGCCTTCATAAATATTTCAACAGGATGTGCCATCGGCCAACACCATTCGGTATGTTTTCGGCATTTAGCTCCACTTGCTGGAGTCCATTAAGCAACAATGCTGAAAAATGTGTTTTAGAGGAGAACGGAGAAGTGTACATTGCCCCTGATTTTCAATTCACAGCCGACATAGCCAGGCGGATGGAAAGGACAGGCGAGTTTAACGATGTAAAATATTATACAAACGATTCAATATATACCATTCAAAACGAAAAGCGGTACCTTACTACAAGCTATGATATAAATAAAAAAAAACAGAGTTTTTCATTAACTCTTATCAAACAGACAGATTGTTAAGCAAGTTGTTGAATTTTTGCACCGATGGAAAAAAAGTTTCAGATGTAGTTGCATGGTTGAACAGTTTTATTGATGATACAGAAGGTGTTAAGGCATATGTAAAGGATTTAATAAACGAAGGGCTTCTTGTCTCGGAACTTCGTCCGAACATGACCGGTGAAAAATATTTCTCGCGGGTTGCTTCCATAGCAAATGCCATGAAATTTAATAGTGAACTTGCAAGGGATATTTCGATGTATAACGCTGTTATTAATAAAATCGCCTTTAAACAAAAGCTGGATATCAAAGCGCTGTCAGAAAATCACTTGTACCAGCTTTCAAAAACTAAATTTAAATCGATGTTTTATGTTGGGTACGAAAGAGAAACTAGATCATCAATTGACCCTAAATACCAGGAATATATAAAAGAGGGGTTAAACTGTTTAAAAATAATCACCTCCGACGCAACGCCAAAGGCATTAAAAGATTTTAAAAACAAGTTTAAAGCCCGGTTTGAAGACCAGGAAGTCCCGCTGCTGCAAGCGCTGGACAGAGAATCAGGAATAGGTTATGAAGGATTAGAGACCAACCTGGTAACCAGTGAATTATTGGACGGAATACAATTGGACCTTCAATCAAATAGTTTGAATTTCACATGGACCCCGATTCATGAATTCTTTTTATCGAAATTTTTGAGAACAAAAAATGAGGAAGCTATTTTAATAACAGATAAGGAGCTTGAAAAATTAAAAGCACCGTCCGAATTAAAAGCCCCTCCCAGTTTTTCAGTAGTTTTCAGGTTGTTTGGTGATAAAGTTTGGATAGAGCAGGCCGGCGGGTGTACTGCCACAGCGCTGCTGGGCAGGTTTACATTATTTAGTGAAAAAGTTTTGAAGGAGGTTCAATGCATAACTGCGGCTGAAGAAAGATCTAATAATGAGGTTATTTTTGCTGAAATATCATGTTTTAATGACGAACACGCGGCCAATATAAATTCAAATTCAGGCATAAGGGCGTTTGAGATTCCTATAGGCGTGCACTCTACCCTAGCAAGCCCCAACATCATAAGTCTTTCCGATCTTGCCATATCAATTATTGATAATAACATTGTCTTAAGATCAAAAAAGCATAACAAAATAGTTATACCAAGGCTAAGTTCGGCCTTTAACTATGGCAGGAGTGAACTGTCGATATTTATGTTTTTATGTGATATGCAATACCAGGGGCTTAAATTCAATTTTAACTTAAGGACATTACTACCAGGCATTAGTTACTACCCGAGGGTTGAGTATAAAAATTGTATTCTTTTCCCGGCAACATGGGTGTTAAATGCCGAGGAAATTTCCGATATAGCTGACGGAAGCGGTTCTGCAGACAATTTTTTTAAAATTAGCGAAAAGATCAGGCTCAAAAGGCATTTTGCATTAACTGAAGGCGATAACCAACTATTGTTTGACCAATCAGACCCGGGATCGGTAGCGCTTTTTATAAAGGTTATAAAAAACAAAGCACCTGTTGTTTTGCAGGAAGTGTTCCTTGACGAAACCACAGATGTTTGTAACCATGAAGGGAAGCCATTTGCAGGACAGTTTATAGCTGCTGTATTTTCGCGCGAGGTGACTTATACCCAAAGCAAATTGGGGCAAATAAACCGAAAAAAAAATAAAGTAAAAAGGATATACCTGCCAGGTGATGAATGGGTGTATTTGAAGTTATATTGCCATCCTGCAAGCTCAAACAACATTCTTGTCAAATGCGTAAAGAATATTATAGCAGGCTTAAAAAAACAAAATAAGTTAACAAGCTGGTATTTTATCAGATATAATGACCCTGAAAACCATTTACGGATAAGGATTCAAACTAACCCGGATGATACAGCAACAGTGGTTAGGTATTTCGAAAAAAAAATACGTACTTATGTTGAAAAAGGGATCATAAATAACCTATTGTTGGATACTTATAAACGGGAAATTGAAAGATATGGTGCTGAAACGATCGTTTTTGCTGAAAATGCATTTAATGCCAGCAGCGAACTTGTTCTGGCTTATCTCAAAAACATCAGTACCGGGGCATTTGATTTTTCGGAATTGCACCTTGCCCTTTTATCGGCAGACGCATTGCTTGAGATCTTTTTTCCCGAATATTCCAGCAGAATATACTTGTTAAAAAATATCCACGAAAACATGAAGCACGAGTTTGACGAAAGTAAACAGGTGAAAATGCAGTTGGATAACAAATACCGGGAGTATTCAACTTTCATCAATAACATGAAAAGCAACCAGGCCCTGATCGTTGGGATTGCTGTTAAGAAAGAGTATGCATCGTATCTGAAGTCATTGGGCCTTTTAAAAACAACGGCTCAATTATTTTTCCCCGGAAAACTCATGAAACTGGCAGCTGATATTATTCACATGCATTTAAACAGGCTTTTTAACGAAAAACAACGCAGTCACGAGTTTATTATATACTACCTGCTATACAAGTATTATCTCTCGGTAAAAGCGCGTAAAGACAGGGAGCTACTGAACTTTGCGCCCGCTTCTAAGCGTCCGGCTGTTGATCAGTTGAATGAAACTGTCTTTAAATGAAATGCCGATGGGCAGTTCGATTGATGGCGATAATATAACATTGTTGCCGTCAATCGATTTGATCTTCTCGATGCTGACAATATAAGATTTATGAATTCTTGTAAAACGCGACATGGGCAACAATTTTTCAATTTCGCGCATAGACAGGTAGGTGATATGTTTGCCGTCGACAGTGTACAGCACAACGTAATTTTATAGGCCTTCAATATAAATAATTTCCGAATAACTCAGCTGAATAATTCGCCCTTTAATTCCTGGATTTATAAAAAACTGTTCATCTTCATGATGAGTTTCAGCTACTTTCTTTGACCGGATTAGGCTTTGCACTTTTGTTACCGATTTGGTAAAACGCTCAAAAGAGATAGGTTTTAATAAAAAGTCCGATCCGTTTTTTTCAAAGGCCTGCACTGCGTAATTAGGATAAGCTGTTGTAAATATTACTGCCGTATGCGGTGATATGATGTCGGCTACATCAAGCCCGGATATTTCGGGCATATCAACGTCCAAAAAAACGATATCAACCTGGATTGAATTGGTGATCTCATCAATGGCCTTTAACGGATTAAGGGATGTGCCAACCAAATTTAGCGCCGGGAGTTTATTGATGTAGTTTACCAGTGTATCAATAGCATGTTCCTCGTCATCAATCACGTAGCAGGTGTTCATATTTATTTCAGTTCGATTTTCAAGGTAGATTTATATTCAGTTTCATTGTCCTCTATATTCAATTCATATTGATGGTACATTGCCAAACGGTCCCTTACATTTTTAATACCAATGCCGTACCCATGTTCAACTACTTTCTTTTTTTTAAGGTTTTGAGTAATGAAAATTAGCTTACCGCCATCAATTGTTGTAATTATCCTTGCGGGGTAATTTTCATTCAACAAATCTCCGTATTTAAAAACGTTTTCTACAAGTGTAATTAAAACTAATGGAATAATTCTTAAGCCCTCCGTATCGCCTTCTGTAATCAGATCAATATTAAGCCGTTTGTTGAATCGTGCCTGGTTTAATATTACAAAGTTATTTACCTGTTCTAATTCAGATTCCAGCCAAACCTTCCCATCATCATCGGCATTCGTTAAAGCATAGCGCATAATGTCCGACAAAGTCATTACACTATCAGCTATTTTTTCAGAGTATTTAGATACTGAATTATATAAAAAATTAAGGGTATTCAATAAAAAATGCGGGTT
>NZ_CAIWNH010000282.1 GCF_903913935.1 uncultured Mucilaginibacter sp. | reverse complement strand
CTTTTAGTACCAGCCGAAGCTGAATTATTTCGTTTGCTCCACTCGTATCCAGCCTTATGTCCGCTGCAATCTTTGGTACAAGGACTGTTCATAAATTTTGCACGGCGAATATATCGCAGTTTCGCCGTTTTCACCCATCGGAACAAAGCTTAAGGGGCTAAAAGCAGGTGATAAATTTAATTTAAATGAAAAAAATTACCTGGTAAAACAGGTTTTTTAATCATTTTTTAAAACAAATATCAGTAATTTGCATTTTGTAACATTAATCATCAAATATCTATTACTATATTTGATGATAATAAAAGCATGCAGGCAAAAAGGACTTGCACTTATAAATTAAATTTTAATGAACATATTCGCAGGAAGCCTTCCCTTTTCATTAGAGGAAGCCGATTTAAGAGAGCTTTTCGAAGCTTATGGTGAAGTAAGCACCGTAAAATTAATTAATGACCGTGAAACAGGGAGAAGCAAAGGCTTCGGCTTTGTTGAGATGCCTGATGACGAAAGCGCTCAAAAAGCGATTACTGAACTTAACGGCTTTAGTGTTAAAGGCAGGACAATTGCTGTAAGCCAGGCTGAAGAAAAGAAGCCAGGTGGTGACCGCAGAGGCGGTGGCGGTTACGGCGGCGGCGGAAATCGTGGTGGCAGCGGTGGTGGCGGCGGCTATTCAAGAGACAACAATCGTGGCGGCGGTAGCCGTTACTAATTCATAAAGATATTTAAAACAGGCCTTTTCAAAGGATAAGGCCTGTTTTTTAGTATTTCAATTGCAGGGTAGAAACACTATTCACCCTGATTTTTTATTTAAATAAACCTGGCATTGGGCAGCTCAATAACTTACTGCCGATCCATCCCTTATCTCGTCCGAAGCTTTTTTGACCACATGGTCGCCTTTCTCCAAATTGCCGTAAATTTCCATCACATCGCCGGTTTGAACACCTTTTTTAACTTCAACCCACTGGGCCCTATGATTGACTATTTTTATAACGAAAACTTTTTCGGTTGAAGTTACTACCGCCGTTTTAGGCACAAAAAGCGTACTATCATGACTCGGCAGCGGAACATTTACATCGGCGTACATGTGGGGTAAAAGTTTATGATCCGTATTGTAAACATCCATTTCAAGTCTTTCCGATCGTAACTTTTCATCCAGCGCCCCGGCGAGCCTTTTAATCTGCGCCGTAAACTTGCTATTGGGTAATGCCTGCACCGTAAAACTCACTTTGTTTTTATCGCTTAAACCACCTGTATAATTTTCAGGTACTGAAACTACTAAACGCATCCTGTACTGATCCTGCAACACGAGCAGCGGATCTGTCCCCTTACCACCGGGGCCAACATAAGCCCCTGTATTTACATTACGCGCAGAAATCACACCATCAAACGGTGCCCGTATTTCCAGGTAATTTAAATTGGCAGCCATTTCGTTATAGGATGATTTGGCAGCCTCTACGTTTGCAAGGTCGGAGTTCTTTTTGGCATCAGCTTGTTCGAGGTCATTCTGCGAAACTGTACCGGGGATCTTGCTTGTATTGTATAACCTATCGTAAGTTGCTTTGCTGGCATAATAAATGGCTTCCATTTGTTTAACATGGGATTCTGCCTGGGCAACCTGCGAATTAATTTCAGGTGCTTCTAAAGTTACCAGCAATTGCCCCTGGTGCACCTGAGAGCCGATATCGACCCAAAGTTTCTTCACATAGCTATTGACCTTCGCATACAGGTCAACCTGCTGGTAAGGCAGCAATTCACCCGGGACAGAAATATTTGCCTGCAGTTTACCTTTATTTACTGTCGCAAGTTCAACCGCCGGGCTGTCTATGGCATCCTCCTGTTTTATGGTTTGCGCCTGCGCGTCTTTTTCCTTTTTATCGGGCCCGCACGAGCTAATAAAAGCGGCGCTTATCACCAATACTGCTAAAGCGTAATGAAATTTATTTTTTGTGATGTTCATGATGGTGCAAAGGGACATAAAATTTACTTTCTTTATCTTCAGGGTCTAATGAAACAGAATCAGTTGAGGCTTTGCCTTGTACCCAGGCAAAAACCAGCGGCAATATAAGTAAAGCGGCAAAGGTTGATGCAAACAACCCACCTATTACAGCGCGGCCAAGCGGTGATGTTTGGTCGCCACCCTCACCGATACCGGATGCCATCGGTATCATACCAACAATCATCGCCAAACTAGTCATCAATATTGGCCTTAAACGTAACGCCGCCGCCTCACGTGCTGATTTAAGGGCATCTCCGTTGTGTTTTCTTAATTCTTCGGCATTGGTTATCAGTAATACTGCATTTGAAATAGATACCCCCACGGACATGATCATACCCATGTATGACTGCAAGTTTAAGGTTGCACCGGTTATTTTCACCAGGAACAGCGATCCAAACAAAACTGCAGGTACTGTTGAAAGTACAACCAGCGACATTTTGAATGACTGAAAGTTTGCCGCCAGCATCAGGAAGATGACGATGATTGCCACTATTAAACCTGTTTGCAAACTATCCAGGGTATCTGTAAGAGTTTGGCTCAGTCCGCGCGTCGCTACTGTAAGCCCGCGCGGCATTTTACCCAATGACGCTATTGCTTTTTGCACATCAGCAGTCGCGGTTCCAAGATCCTTTTTATACAAGCTTGCAGTAACCGTGAGTATGGGCACTGCTCCAATATCATCATCTTCGCCATTGGTAGTACCCACTTTAATATCCGCCACATCACTTAAAACAGGCCGTGCATTTCCACTCAACACAGGGATTTCCCGTACATCATTTAAGCTTGCCATCTGGTACTCAGGTATCTCCACCTGCACTGCATAGCTCAAACCTGCTTTTGTATCCAGCCAAACATTTTTTTCAGTGTACCTCGAGGATGAGGTGGATGCCACCAGCGACCGGGAAACATCGTTGACGCTAACGCCGAGCTCCGCCGCACGCACCCTGTCTATGTTAATGTTAATAGATGGATATTTAAACGACTGCCCTATTTGTACATCACGTAAATAATCTATTTTCTTTAGTTTATCCAGCACCTTAAATGCCATCTGGATATTTTGCGGTTTATTTTTACTGGCTATAACCACCTCGATAGGTGTTGGCGAGCCCTGGCTCAATATTTTATCAGTTAGTTCGATAGGTTCAAAAGAAAGCTGCACGTTTGGTAACTTTTTCCGCATTTCGATGCGGAAACGTTCCTTTAAGTCGTCCAGGTTAACTTTATAGTCTTCCTTCAGGTTTACCTGCATAACGGCTTCCTGCGGACCTGCCATAAATAAATAGATAGGGCTGGTTGAAAACAAACCGGGGTGCATACCAACCAGCGCGGAGGTAACATCAATATTTTGTTTACCAACTATGCCGGCCAATATCTTGCGCGCCTCTACAGTATACAATTCCGTCCGCTCAAAACGGGTACCGTCTGGGGCACGTAACCTTACCTGGAAAGTTCCTGAGTTTACTTTTGGCAATACGTCGCGCCCTATGATGTTAAAAAGTAAAAATGCCAGGCCAATTGCTACCAGTACATACAATGAAACTACCCACCTTCTTTTGGGCATCATCCAATCCATCCAGCTGAGGTAGCGGAGCCTGAATTTATCAAACCGGGTGAGTTTTTTACCCTCGCCGCCCATGGCGTTTTTAATGGCAAGTTCCTTTTGCTCCCATGGAGCACCTTCATCCTCCAGAGCAAATCCGTCGTCATGGCTTTTATCTTCATGTTCATTTTTCATTACCCAGTTAGCCATTACCGGCACAAATGTTTGAGCAAGCAGGTACGAAGTGATCATGGAGAAACCGATGGCCAGCGATAATGGCAGGAATAATGCGCCTGGTATCCCTGTCATGGTAAATGCAGGCGCGAATACCGCAAGAATACAAAACAGGATAAGCAATTTAGGAAATGCTATTTCTTTACAGGCATCCCAGATAGCCAATGCTTTTGGCTTACCCATATCAAAATGCTGGTGAATATTTTCGATCGTAACAGTAGACTCATCAACTAAAATACCAATAGCGAGGGAAAGACCGCTGAGTGTCATGATATTGATGGTTTGATGAAAAAGGTACAGGAAAAATATTCCTGATATGATACAGGTTGGAATTGTCAAAATTACGATCATAGCTCCCCGCCTGTCGCCAAGGAACAATAACACCATCAAACCGGTCAGCACTGCGCCTATCGCCCCCTCTTCGGCCAAACTTTTCACCGCGTTAATCACATAAACCGATTGATCAAATACATAGGAGAGTTTTACATCCTCAGGCAATAACGACTGGAACCGCGGGATTGCCTTTTTTAAATTCTGCACGACGTCCCATGTTGAAGCATCAGCCGACTTGGTAATTGGCAGATAAACTGAACGTTTACCGTTTACAAGCGCGTAACTGGTAGTAATATCCGCACCATCCTCAACGGTAGCCACATCCTTCATAAACACAGTTTGTACCCCGTTTTTAAATAAAGGAATATCACCAAAATCAGTTATGTTTTTAATGGTAGTATTTGACGGGGCGAGATAGTTATAGTCACCAATACGCACGTTCCCGGCAGGATTATTCTGATTATTATCACGCAGAGCCGCAACCACCTGGTCGGCGGTTAAATTATGGGAACGCAACAGATCAGGATTAATTTTGATCACAACGGTACGAACATTGCCACCAAATGGAGCAGGTGCGACGAGTCCCGGTATTGATGTGAATGACGACCTGATATAAATGTTCGCCATATCAAGCAACTCATTATTACTTCGGGTCGGGCTTGAAAGTACCAACTGCCCTACCGGCAAGGTGGATGCGTCAAACCGTAAAATAAATGGCGGTTGCGAACCTGGCGGAAAAGAAGCCTGGGCTCTGTTGGTATAGGCCGTCACCTCCGCTGCGGCCTGGGCCATATTGACCCCTTCGTAAAATGACAGTTTAATAAGGGTTAAGCCGCTGATGTTTCGTGTTTCGATACTTTTAACGCTAGATACATATAAAAGCAGATTAACGTAATTTTTGCCGAAATAGGCCTCCATCTGGTCGGGGGTATAACCGCCATAAGGGTGCGAAATATAGATCACCGGCAAGTTTAGATCAGGAAAAATATCAATCTTAATACTCCTTACTGCGTTTATACCAAAGAAAAACAATCCGGCCACAATCACCAAAATGGTAATTGGCCTTTGCAGCGCACTTTTAATCAGCCCCATTATTTATAATTTGTGTTAAAAGTTATTAATAAATATACCAAAATCGCCCATTGCCGCGGCTTTATATAATAAGGCCTGCCACACGTTGTTTTTAACAATGTAGTTATCGACTTCTGCGCGGTTGAGCACATAAAGGGCCTGCGTAAAAT
This sequence comes from uncultured Mucilaginibacter sp., assembly GCF_903913935.1. GTDB lineage: Bacteria > Bacteroidota > Bacteroidia > Sphingobacteriales > Sphingobacteriaceae > Mucilaginibacter. The sequence continues at coordinate 2,819 of NZ_CAIWNH010000282.1, read as the reverse complement.
CAACAATATTGGCCAGCCCGTTTTGGTATAAGGCATATTTCTGCCTGTAGGCATCTGTCGCAGCCCTTACTTCTTCAGGCGATTCGCGGAAATTTTTCATAGCATTGCTTATTCTTGTTTCGGCTAAGGCCTGCTGGTCAGTCAGTTGCTGGCTTGCCAGGTTGTACTCGTCCTGGTATTGTGCTGAAGTATATTTTTGAGATTTAACCTGGTAATGCACCCTGAACGGGCTCGTTATATTCCAGATCAAACCTACACCAAAAAGGTAATTAAAACGGGTTGGATCGGCGCCGGCGCCATAACTACTGCTGTAATCGCCAGGGTTTGAAGCGCTATAGCCTGAATTAAATCCCGATCCACGGCCCTGGTAAACGCCAAACAACGTAAATGTAGGGTAGCTGAATGTGTTTAAATACTTCGCCTCTTCGTCGCTTACATTAATACGATTTTGATAATATCGTAATGTAGGATGATCAGTGAGGCTAACTTGTGCCAGCGGATCGGCATTTATCGGCGCTTGGGTAACAAATGTACTGTCGAGGTTAAAACTTTGCGGCGCTATGCCCAGGTACTGGGCCAGTTGGTTGCTTTGTTCTGCCTCAGTTTCCCTGGCATTGGTAAGGGCTATCCTGGCGTTTGACACTTCTGCGTTAGCCTGCGAAGAATCCACTCCGGGGTTCAGTCCATTCTTTACACGGGCAACCACCACTTTTTGCAGGTCGATCGCCCGGTTAAGGTTGTCTTCCTGGGCTTTGCTCAGTTGCTGGGCTGCCAGCAAATTTAAGTAGGTACTTGCCACGCGGACTTCATGCTGAAATTGCTCTTGTACCAGGTCGGTTTCATTCAGGCTGACTGTTGATTTCTGTACTTTAACTTTTTCAACTGCCTTTCCAAAAGAGAAAAAATCCCAGCTGACATTGCTCAGGTATAATGACCCAAATGCAGTATTCCAATTTTGTTTGTTTGTTATAGGGCCGGATGAAGCGACGCTTAGCCCTTTGTAGCCATAAAGTGGGCCAAACTGAGAATTTACAGTACCGTAATCCTGCTGTGCAGAAATATTCACATCCGGCAATTGTTCTGTTTTGGTTTCAGTAAGGTATGCCTTTGACGCATTTAACTGGTTGGTTTTTGCCTTAATAGAACCATAATTTGCAAGCGCTATCTGTTCAGCTTCCTTAAGGCCCAAAACCTTTTGCTGGCTTTGCGCTTTTAAAAAAGTAAAGGTTAACAAAACTATTATGAAAAACTTAATATTCCTTTTTAACATATGTGGTAGTTCTGACATAAGCAAAATTAAAACTTGCAGGTGTATAAATGACACAATCAAAAGTATTATAACTGTTACTTAATAAAAAGGCATTAAGCTGATTTATTATTAATATAAAGGACCGATAAAAAAACCAGGCCAAAAACAAACTCTGTATCAATCAATTATAGAAAACACCAAACAAACATACCACATTAATTATAAAATTATATATTGGCACCCTATTGGAAAAATGATTTAGCAATGAGATTACGGCTTTTGATTTTACTTTTTTTTTCTTGTTGTAACAGTCTTTTGTTTTCACAACCTGTTCAAAAACCGTTTCCACAGCACATCAAATATTTTGCAGGCAGCATAAAGCCGGATCACCTTTCTCAAACTCAACTGGATAATGCCGTTGCAAGTTTTTACATCCACTGGAAAAAACTTTATATAAAAACACTTCCCGGCAATAATGAAAGTTATGTTTGGTTCGAGGGCAAAGACGACAAACGATGCGTATCAGAAGGGCAAGGGTACGGGATGGTCATCACAGCATTAATGGCCGGTTTTGACCCTGCGGCAAAAACCACTTATGATAACTTATACCGGTATTTTAAGTCGTACCCGGATAAAAGGAGTAAGTATTTAATGGCATGGGCGCAATACACAAACGGCAAAAGTGCAGATGGCACATCAGCCACTGACGGCGATATGGATATTGCCTACTCGTTGTTGCTTGCCGATAAACAATGGGGCAGCAAGGGGACAATTAATTATCTCCAGGCAGCCAAGCAAATGATCGCTGAAATAATGAAGCTTGACATCAATCATCAAACCTGGTCCATATTATTATGTGATGGCATTGAATCAGAAAGCAGGGATTATTTTGATACGAGATCGTCTGACTTTATGCCATCACATTTTAAAGCATTTGCCCGGGCTACGCTCGATAACAGATGGAATAAAGTGATTGATAAAAATTACAGCCTGTTATTAAACCTGCAAAACAAATATAGCCCCGATGCCGGCCTTTTACCCGATTTTATTGTTGGTATTAATAAAAAACCAAAGCCGGCGCCTCCACATTTTTTGGAGTCGCCTTATGATGGTAATTATAACTACAATGCCTGCCGTGACCCCTGGCGTATTGGTTTGGATTATCTTTTATCCGGAGATATCCGTTCAAAAAAAATGGTGACCAAAATAAACAGATGGATAAGGGAAACAACCAATAATGATACCTACAACCTGGCAGCAGGTTATACCCTTGCCGGTACTGATATCAAAACAAGGAATTTTGAAGCGCTTAGTTTTATAGCCCCTTTTGCCGTTTCTGCCGCTGTCGACTCAAAAAACCAGTTATGGTTAAATAACATTTGGGATTATATGACCGCTTTTAAATTGAAGGATTTCGACTATTATGACAATACGATCAAGCTGATGGATATGATCATTGTATCAGGAAATTATTGGGAGGCTAATTAGAAAAACTGACAATACTAATTAAATTTGTTTTCTTTTTGAAAACTTTTATCTTATCTTTGAAGTAAATGAACATAGTTGCGCG
>NZ_CAIWNH010000281.1 GCF_903913935.1 uncultured Mucilaginibacter sp. | reverse complement strand
TGGTTGCTGTCTGGAGAAATAGTCGACAAAGTTTTTGTAGCGGTCTTGTTTAGTCATTCTTTAGTTCATAGTTGATGGTTCATAGTTCATAGCCGGAACTTTGACTGTACAAAACTATAAATAAGCGGCGACTTTTGGCCATGAACCATCAACTATGAACCATGAACCAGAAAAAATAGAAAGGTTCACAAATCACCCATTGTTATTGAAAACAATCGTGACCTGTGAACCAGCGATTTTTTTACTGCTAACGGAGACTCCTGGAGTAATCCAGGATCTGGTGAAGGGTTTGAACTTTGGGGGCTTTTGCCAAAAGGTCCAGATCAGCGCGCAGTGAATGGTAAAACATTAACTCATCGCCTTCCAGGTTCTCTTGCAATTCCTCGTTCACCTTAGCTTTGTTAGTCAGTAAATTTAAAGTTGTTGTAAAAGTTTCATCCATATGTTGTCTGTGTTTTTTTGGTGGTTTACAGATTATTAACGACAGCATAAATATAATATTTTATCAAGATGAAAATTAAATGAAATTTTTTTATTTCAGACACACTTGTTGTAAATATAATGCCCGGGCTAAATGACAAAAGGGTTGTAAAATATTAAATTTTACAACCCTTTTAATTGGCTGGATTTATCAGGAAAGGATCAAGCAAGTGGTTTTTTTAACCCTTCGGCATATTAATTAAGATCGTTTTAACTTAATTAAAGCCGCAAAGATTAAGCAACCACTCCACCCGATCGCACATTTAGTTTTTTAAACTCATTTCTTTGCTTTGCATCATTTTGCGCAAATTATTTAACGCGTACCGCATGCGACCCAGTGCTGTATTAATGCTGACTTCGGTAATATCGGCAATTTCCTTAAAGCTCATATCGCCGAAATGGCGCATGATCAGCACCTCTTTCTGTTCTGCAGGCAGTAAATGGATCAGGGTTTTAAGGTCTTTATAGGTTTGTTCGCGTACCATGCGGTCTTCGGTACTTTCATCATAATTGCCCAGTACTTCAAAAATATCAAAGTCGTCGCCGTTATTGATCATTGGCGCCCGTTTTTCACGGCGGAAATGATCGATCACTAAATTATGGGCTATGCGGGTTACCCAGGGCAAAAACTTACCCTCTTCGTTATATTTACCCGCTTTTAAAGTATTAATTACTTTAATAAACGTATCCTGAAAAATATCTTCGGCAAGATATTCGTCTTTTACAAGCAAGTAAACGGAGGTATATATTTTTGATTGGTATCGGCGAATGAGTTCAACCAGCCCGGCTTCGTCGCCTGCAATATAAAGATGGATGAGATCCTGGTCACTTTTCAATTTAAAATCCATAGAGGTAAACTGCTAACTTAATTAACTAAATATTTTATTTAAGTAGAGTTTTATCTATATCGATTCTCTTTAGGGGTTAAGAAATTGTTATCCCAAATAAAACAATTAATCCCCGAAAAAACAAATATTATTTTTACACGATAGCCCAAAAACGCGCTATTTAACATAATTTAACAATATTTAATATACTACCCGGGCTTTGCAATCGTTACAAGCCATTATTTTAAAAGCCAAACACAGCTTTTACGGAAGAACTGATTTTGCTGATTTTAGCCGGTATGCCGGCAAATAATTTGAATAAACCTTATCAATTGTCAGGTTAATGCAAGCAATTCATATTATCGTTAATTAACCCAATCATTTCTCAAACTCATTTGGATACTGCTAAATATTTTAGGATTTTTGCATTTTGGGGGATAGTTTATAGTTGATGGTTCATGGTTCATGGCCAGAGTGCAAATTGCTATGACCCATGAACCATGATCTATGAACTAAATGGAAGCAGAAAAAGATCCTCAGCATCATATTATTATAAAAGGGGCAAGGGTACACAACCTCAAAAATATGGATGTGGCCATTCCCAAAAACAAGCTGGTGGTGGTTACGGGCATGTCGGGTTCGGGTAAATCATCCCTTGCATTTGATACGTTATATGCCGAAGGGCAGCGCCGCTATGTGGAAAGCCTCTCCTCCTATGCAAGGCAGTTTTTAGGGCGGATGAATAAGCCCGACGTCGATTATATAAAAGGCATAGCCCCCGCCATCGCTATCGAACAAAAAGTGATCACCTCTAATCCGCGCTCAACCGTGGGTACGTCAACCGAGATTTACGACTACCTGAAACTGCTTTTTTCACGTATCGGAAAAACGATCTCGCCCGTTTCCGGCGGTATCGTCAAAAAGGATTCGGTTACGGATGTGATCAATTTTATCATGACGCTGCCAACCGATACACAGGTTACTGTACTTTGCCCATTGTACCCGCACAATAACCGAAGTTTAAAAGAAGAACTGGCGGTGCTGATGCAAAAAGGTTTTGTGAGGGTTGAATTCAGAGGTAAACTCTCACGAATTGAAGACTTACTGGAAGACATGAGCATTGTTGATGATGGATCTTGGCTGGTGGAAGAAATTGAAGAAGAGGTTTCAGGTGAAAGCCTGGAGGTTAAAGGCGAAAGCGGAAAGGCGAAAGGTAAGAAGGGGGAGGTGAAAGGTGAAAGCTTAAAGGCGAAAGGTATATCTGAAAAAGACCATGGACAAAAAGCCGTAGATATCACCCAAACCGTCCGTATCGTCATCGACCGGATCACCAAAAACGAAGAAGACGAAACCATCAGCCGCCTGGGCGACTCTATCCAAACCGCCTTTTTTGAAGGTAAGGGCGATTGCTATGTGCGTTATAAAGAACCCGACGCCGAAACTGAAACCGAACGCTTTTTTTGCGACAGGTTTGAGCTGGATGGCATTCGTTTTGAAGAGCCGACTGCAAACTTTTTTAGTTTTAACAACCCTTATGGCGCATGCAAGCGCTGCGAAGGCTATGGCAAGGTGATTGGCATTGACGAGGACCTGGTTATTCCGGATAAAAGCAAAAGTGTGTACGAGGGCGCAATAGCTCCCTGGCGCGGTGAGAAGATGCGCGAATGGAACGATTTACTGGTAAAAAATGCATTAAAGTTTGATTTCCCTATCCATCGCCAATATAACCACCTTACCGAAGCGCAGCAACGCCTGTTATGGACCGGGAATGCCTGGTTCCGCGGTTTGGATGCGTTTTTTAAGGAACTGGAAGAACAAACCTATAAGATCCAATACCGGGTGATGCTGTCGCGTTACCGCGGTAAAACTACCTGCCCCGAATGTAAGGGCAGCCGCTTACGGCAGGATGCATCCTATGTTAAAATTAACGGGAAGTCTATCACCGATGTGGTTTTAATGCCCCTGGATAAAGCGCTTGAGTTTTTCAATACGATTGAACTTAATGAAACCGACCTAAAAGTGGGCAAACGCCTGCTGATGGAGATCAACAACCGTTTGTCATTTTTAAACGACGTAGGCTTAAGGTATTTAACCCTTAACCGTTTATCCAATACCCTTTCAGGAGGTGAGTCGCAGCGGATTAACCTGGCTACATCGTTGGGCAGCAGTTTGGTGGGGTCGATATACGTTTTGGACGAACCAAGCATCGGCCTGCACCCGCGGGATACCCAGCGCCTGATCCATGTGTTAAAATCATTGCGCGATGTAGGTAATACGGTTTTGGTGGTAGAGCACGAAGAAGAGATCATGAAAGCGGCCGACCATATTATTGATATCGGCCCCGAAGCAGGTACGCATGGTGGTCACCTGGTTTTTTCAGGCACTTATGATGAAATTATTAAGGATGAAAAAAGCCTTACCGGCCGTTACCTTAGCGGCAGGGAAGAAATAGCCATCCCCAAAAGCCGCCGCAAATGGAACGACTTTATCGAAATAAAAGGCGCTCGCGAAAATAACCTGAAACATGTAAACGCTAAATTCCCGTTAGGGATATTGACGGTGGTTACCGGTGTGTCCGGCTCGGGTAAAACAAGTTTGGTTAAACGGATCCTGGCGCCGGCGCTGCAAAAAACGTTGGGCAATTATAATGCCGAGCAAACCGGTGCCTACGATAGTATTGAAGGCGATTACCAAAAGGTGGAACAGGTAGAGATGGTGGACCAAAACCCCATCGGCCGTTCATCGCGCTCCAACCCGGTTACTTATGTAAAGGCCTGGGACGAGATCCGCAATCTGTACGCAGGGCAGGCGGTATCCAAAGCTGCTGGCTTAAAGCCTTCGGCATTTTCATTTAATGTGGAGGGCGGCCGTTGCGATGTTTGCCAGGGAGAAGGTGAAGTGAAAATTGAAATGCAGTTTATGGCGGACATCTTCCTGACCTGCGAAACCTGCGGCGGTAAACGCTTTAAACAGCATATCCTGGATGTTACCTATAAGGATAAAAACGTATCCGAAGTATTAAGCATGACCATAGAGGAAGCTCTGGAGTTTTTTGCCAAAGAGCCAAAGATCATCGCCAAAATAAAACCTTTGATGGACGTTGGTTTGGGATATGTGCAGTTGGGGCAATCATCCAATACCCTCTCCGGCGGCGAGGCACAGCGTATAAAACTGGCGTCCTTCCTGGTAAAAGGTAACAATGCCAATAAAACCCTGTTTATTTTTGACGAACCGACCACCGGCCTACATTTTGCCGATATTAAAAAGCTCCTCAAATCATTCGACGCCCTGCTGGAACACGGCAATACCATCATCGTTATTGAACACAACATGGACGTAATTAAATGCGCCGACTGGGTAATTGATATCGGCCCGGAAGGCGGCGATAACGGCGGTAAAGTGGTATTTGAAGGCGTACCCGAGGATCTGATCAAAGAAAAGGATTCTTATACGGGGGTATTTTTGAAGGAACGGTTTTAACCAATTGGGTCATTAGGTCAGCGTGCCGCATGACTGCCATCTGGACGGGCGAAATTGTTACTTCCAACGTTGGCTTTTGTTAATTATTTGAGCGGCACACTTAATGCACGATATTTCCATGCGGCACGTTGGGACAGGCGGGTCAGGCAGTGTCACAAAATGTGGGCTATGCATCATTGCTGATGACCAAACATTTTTGAATAAATATTACAATAACAGCTATTACAGCCATATTAAAAAACGAAGCCCCCCTCTCTGTGATCCAATTATAAATCTTTTATATACAATATATAATGCTAATCATTCAGTTGATAAACCACCGCTTCGTAAGGTTTCAGGGTTCCGTCGGTTGAACTTGAGGGATAGTTACCCAATAAAACTGTTGCTTTACCCAATGCATATCCTGCATTGAACGTTGCTGCGTCTTTTGAAAAATTCAAGGCGATCAGTAATTTCTTTCCGTTCTGCTCGCGGGTATAGGCGTATACTTTAGGGTTGGCCCGATCCACCAGGGTGTATTTTCCATAAACGAGGATCAGGTTGTTTTTGCGCAGCTGAACCGCCCTGCGAAAATAATTAAGGCATGAATTGGGATCATTTTCTTCTGCCGCTACGTTTACGCTGGTATAAGCGGGATTAACTTTTATCCAGGGCGTCGCATTGCTGAAACCGGCGTTTGCTGAATCGTCCCACTGAAAAGGGGTACGGCCATTATCCCGGGCCGATATTTTTTGGGCGTCCAGAAAAGCGTTCAGGTCACCGCCATTGTTTTTGATCTGGTAAAACATGCTGATGGACTCAATATCTTTATAGTCATCTATCGTGTTGAACTTGATGT
>NZ_CAIWNH010000280.1 GCF_903913935.1 uncultured Mucilaginibacter sp. | reverse complement strand
TTTAGCTTTTTAATGCGGCCTTCCTTTTGGTCATCGTACACTTTTCGTTTTGCCAGTTCCGTCTTCAAAACAGCCAAAAGACTATCTGTTTTCCCAACTGAGAATGCAGGGCATACAAATAACACCAGAAATAATAGTGGTAAAAAAATTCTCATAACAAAATTGGTTTGACAAGGCCCGAAACCTTTGCTCTAAAATTAATATTAAAAACGGATTTTACATAGCAATATTCGCCAAGTATGTAAAATCGATTAAAATACTAAATAACCGATTATAATTGAGAGGGATAATACTGGTCAAGAAGATCAAGTAATACACCGTTAGTCCACCCAAAACCATCCTGCAGGGGGTATTCGCCACCGCCGGCCTTTACATTTGTGTCAACAACGTTATATTTTTCCATCAGTTTGCCGGTTTCATTAAACACCTGCAAATTGGTTTGGATCCAGGTGATGGCAATACTGCGTGCGAGGTCTGACTGGTGATAATTATTCAGGCCGTCAATAGCGATGTATTGCAATGGCGCCCAGGCGTTGGGGCTATCCCATTGCTGTCCTGAGCGGTTGATGGTTGTTACCAATCCACCTGGTTTTAAGAATTTGCTTTTTAACTTTGACGCTACCTGCTCTGCCTGTTTTGCACCGGCAATGTTAAACTCGAGCGGAAATACGCCAGCCAGTGTTTCAACCGGCGTGGTATGTTTTTCTTTCCAGTTATAATCCATAAACCATCCGTTCTTTTCGCTCCAGGAGTATTTCGAGATAGCTTTTTTTCGCAAATGGGCCTTTGTCAAATAACTGTTATAAGCAGTAACGTTCCCCTGAAGCTGGTAGGATGACGCGATTGAAAGTTCAAGGTGGTAAAGCAAACAGTTTAAATCAACGGGGATGATAAAGGTAGTTTGAATAGTCTCCAATTTACCGGTGGTATCCATCCACCTGGTGCTAAAATCCCAGCCCGACTCGGCGGCCGCACGTATGTTGCGGTAAAAGGCATTAGTATCCTGCTTTGTTAATTTTGCAGCATTTACATCTTTCTTAAAAGATTCTTCCCGAGGTTTGTCAGATTCATCCCAGTAGCGGTTTAATATTTCGCCGGCCGGCATCCTAACTGAATTACGGTAAGCCTGGCCCTGTTTTAGTTTAGCTGAACCCTTCATCCAAAATGCATATTCTTTTAAAAGCTCAGGCTGATACTTTACCAATACCTGCTTACCCTCATCTTTGGCCAGCACATCCAGCATCATCGAAAAAAACGGGGGCTGCGAACGGCTAAGATAATAGGTACGGGTGCCGTTGGGGATAAACCCATATTTATCTATCATATAAGCAAAATTCCCGATCATGTTTTGAATGATCTTTGTTTGGTGGCTTTCGTGGAGGCCAAGCATCGTAAAATAAGAGTCCCAATAATAGGTTTCGCGAAACCGCCCGCCCGGGATTATAAAATCATTTGGCATTGGCAGTAACGACGAGTACTTTGATACCGTATCGTGCCGGCGGTAAAGTACCTGCCACAAAGTATCAATGTGCTTGCGTATGCCGGTATTGATGTCACTTTTGAAAATAGACTTCGGCCCGCCAGGTATATCAAAGTTATCTGTAACAAACTGCTTCAGATCAAACCCGGGTTTGTTTTTCTGCGCTAAATAATCTTTCATGATCAGCGCGGGCTCGCGCTTTGGCGTAGCATCAACAAATGTTTTGTTATCCGGAAAAACATCAGACAGCTGGACAGATTCAAACAGGCCGGGGAATAATTGCCTTGGTGTTAGATTTTGTGAACGGGCAACAATAAACGCAATTATCAATGATAATGTTAATAGGATTTTTTTCATTATAAAAACAGGAATACAATCGATGGTTGAGGATAAATATAAGCGCATTATGAAAGCGATATATGACCACCATTTACCATAGCTATTTTATATAATAAAAATTTAACCAAAAATAGGTTGTTATAAAATCAACAAACTTTAAATCAACTATTTATAAAAAATACATTGAAAAAAAATATTGATATTATTTTTGCTATTAGAAACCCGATGCGGGTGAAAGCATCCAATATTTGGTTTATTTTAACTAAATATTGGCGCTATCGACTGATATGCGGGAACACGAAACACCGCTAAAGGCAGTTTACATAACGGCCTAATAATAACAAATGCGGTTATTATATTTTTATCAAAAAGGCTATTACCAGATAGACCGCAACCCGGCAATTGATAATGATTTGATATGAATGGCGTTACCTGGTACAATAGTTAGCTTATTTAAAGGCTTTTCGGTAAAAAAGATACAGGTCATTACGGTTGCTCCGCCATCGGCAAATAGTTCAACAGAAGCCCTGTCCACAACCAATGTAAGTTTAACCGATTTATTTGCAGATAAACGCGGAGCTTTAAAAATACCGGCAAAATCCTTATTAAAATCATGGATCCCGGCTTTCGTTCTGTCTATAAAATATTGATTTGCTATTTTGTCAAATCCAATTATCAGTTTTTCATTGTTGCTGTTTGCAAGTTCTAGCGCAAAATCATTTAATGAGTTGGTTTGAAGATCTAAAAGGTACCGTCCCGCAGATGTGCTGGCCTTAGCGTTAACAGCATATCTTTTTTTAACCTGAACATTGCCTGCTAAAATTGGCTGTTGTTTCAATTTCAATATTCCCTTCACCGGTGTAGAAGCAAGCAATATATTTCCGTTATCACTGATCAATTTTAAGTCCCTTGGGATCGTCATTGCGCTTCTCCAGCTTACGGTTGGCACCTGGGTTGCATAATTCCAGTTGCTCATCCAGCCTAAAAATATTTTTCGTTCCCCGGTATTGCTCCAGGTGATGCCAGCATACTCGTCCGGGCCATAATCGAGCCATTTGATCTGATGATCGACAGGCACAAATTCTTTTCCATCAAACTGACCTACAAAATATTCTGTTGCCGATCCGCCATTTGGGCCGCCGGGGTTAAGGTTTACAACCAGCACCCAATACTGTTTTCCATTCAATTTTAACGGGAACAGGTCCGGGCATTCCCAAACACCTGTATGAACACCTAACTCTTTACCAAACTCGCTTTCTTTCGTCCATGTTTTCAAGTCAGGCGATGAATAAAAGGTGATATGGTCTTTTGTCGCCAGCGTCATCACCCACTTTTTACCTTTTGCGTACCACATCACTTTAGGATCGCGAAAATCCCTGATCCCTGGATTTTTTAAAACCGGATTACCGCTGTACTTCGTCCAGGTATGCCCTTCATCTAAACTAAATGCAATGCTTTCATTTTGAAAATTATTCGTCCCTGCGCGCTCGCCGTTTGGGTCATGGTGGGTAAAAATGGCAACCAACGGAATTTTACCGTTTTTACCAAAGCCGGACGTGTTATTGGAATCGACCACGGCACTGCCCGAAAAAACATAGCCAAGACTATCCGGGTATAAAGCAATCGGGAGCTCCTGCCAGTGCAGCAGGTCCTTACTGACGGCATGGCCCCAATGCATGGGCCCCCAAACGGTACCACCGGGGTAATATTGGAAGAACAGGTGATATGTATGGTTAAAATAAACCATACCATTGGGGTCGTTCATCCAATGTGCCTTTGGCGAAAAATGTAATTGCGGCCTAAATGGCTCGTTATAAGGGTTTGTTGTTTGCTGCTGGGCAACTCCCAAACTGCATACTGATACCATAAAAAAAAACAGCAAAACAGTTAGCTTAAACCTCAAATTCACCATGTTCAATTTATAATTTGTAAATATTCTTCAGTTAATCATCAAATATCTTTAACATATTTGCCTTATCATCTTTATAAACCAACGATTTTATTTTAGGCGAAGCAATGTGCAGCAGCCATCTTCAAGAAAAAACGTCGCATGTTTAAGAGAAATATTGCCCTATAAAAAAGTTTATTAATTAGTTACCGAAGATAATAAAAATGAGAACGCTATTTATCGCCATTTTTGCAATCACCCTGCTCACCTGCCCACAAAAGAATTACGCCCAGGAATCGCCCGAAAAAAAATGGTGGAAAGAGGCAGTAGTTTACCAGATCTATCCCCGAAGTTTTAAAGATGCCAACGGAGATGGCGTCGGTGACCTGCAAGGCATTATTTCGAAACTTGATTATATCAAAAGTCTTGGGGTAAATGTGATCTGGCTGAACCCGATCTATAGCTCGCCAAATGATGATAATGGCTATGATGTAAGCGACTACCGCAATATCATGAAGGAGTTTGGCACAATGGACGATTTTAAGGCTTTGTTAAAAGGCATGCACCAAAGAGGCATAAAACTGGTGATGGACCTTGTAGTAAACCATAGCAGCGACGAGCATGAATGGTTTAAGCAAAGCCGCAGCTCCAGGACCAGCCCATACCGCGATTATTACCACTGGTGGAATGCTGATAAAGGAAAACCCAACCCACGATACAGCCTTTTTGATATTAACCACGATGCCTGGCGCTTTGATTCATTAACAAATGCTTATTACCTGCACTATTTCTCGCGCAAACAGCCGGATCTGAACTGGGAAAATCCAAAACTAAGGAGCGAAATTTATGATATGATGAAATATTGGTGCGAAAAAGGCATTGATGGTTTCAGGCTGGATGCGTTCCAGTTTGCCGCGAAGGACACTACCTTCCCTAAATTCCCTGAAGGCTACGAAAAAAACTTCTCGCTTTATTATGCCGTAGGGCCGCATTTACATGATTATTTGCAGGAAATGAATAAGGAGGTACTAAGTAAATATGATGTAATGAGCGTTGCCGAAGGAGCCGGTAACTCCTACCAAGATGCCCATGACATGGTGGATGCCGACCGAAACGAGTTAAATATGGCCTACGCTTTTGAAGGGGTTGATATTGCCAGTAACCCAAAAGGGTATAGTGTTTTACATTTTAAAGAAGTGTTCAGCCGCTGGGACAGTGTGTTTGCCAGCAAAGGATGGCTATCTATTTTCCTGGCTAATCATGACCAGGCAAGGATGGTTAGCCGGTTTGGAAATGACAGCCCCCAATTCAGGGAGCTTTCATCAAAAATGCTTACAACGTTTATCATGACAATGCGCGGAACGCCTTATTATTATAATGGTGATGAATTAGGGATGACGAATATCAGGTTCGATAAAATTGAGGATTACCGCGATATGTCAACCTTAAACGAGTATAAGCACCAGCAAAATATTGGCGGCGATATGCAAAAATTTATGGAAGGAATCAAATATGCATGCCGGGATAATGGCCGCACGCCGCTACAATGGGATGCTACTAAAAATGCGGGTTTTACCAGCGGTACGCCATGGATAAAGGTAAACCCCAATTATAAAACCATCAATGTGGCAGCGGAAGAAAAAGACCAAAACTCATGTCTGAATTATTTTAGAAAAGTGGTTGCTTTAAGGATCCAGAACAAAGTATTGGTTTACGGAAAATATACCTTATTGGATAAAAACAACCCCAATGTATATGCCTATACGAGGGAGGGCGATGGAAAAAAAGTGCTTATCTTATTAAATTTTACTGCCAATAAGGCGCAAACTGATATTGGCATTACTGTAAAGAACTCAAGATTGCTTGCGGCTAATTATATTGATGGCGCTGCATCTGTAAACAACAGTTCAAATATTCAGTTAAGACCCTATGAAGCATTGGTTTATGAATTAAACGAGTAATTACAAGGGCCGTATAGGATCGCCAATAATTAATTTTTTTAATTGATAAATAATACGCAATTTTGTACATATGCTTTCCAAAAAAGCCAAATACGCAATTAATGCCCTGGTTTATTTAGCCCAACAGCCGCAGAACGAACCAGTTCAGATCAGAACTATTGCCGAAACTGAAAATATTTCGAGAAAATTCCTTGAATCGATTTTACTGGTACTCCGAAACGCTGGTATGGTAAACAGTAAAAAGGGAAAAGAAGGCGGGTATTACCTTTTACTAACGCCTGAAGAAATCAACATGGCCGAAGTGATGCGGATATTTGATGGGCCAATTGCTTTACTCCCCTGCGTTACTCATAAGTACTACCAAAAGTGCCAGGAATGCAAAGATGAAGTACATTGCGGGATCAGGGATATCTTTTCAGATGTTCGCCGGGAGACCGTAAGAATGCTTAAAGATGCTACCCTTGCCGAGATCATAAACCGCCAAAAAGACCTCTACGAAAGAGATATAGAAGCATCGATAGAATAATTATTGCTTTTTAAACCTGTCGGATACTAAAATTTCAACTTTCAACGTCAGCCACGATTTCATCGATCAACCTTTCTGTTGCCGCTTTTACCAGGGGCGATAGTTTTTTGCCATATCCAAAATCCTGTCCTTCAACACCATAGAAAAACAATTTTTCCGGCAACATGTCCAGTTTTTCTGAAAGACTGATGCATTCGGGGATCCCGATATTGTGTGTAGATACAATGAACAGATCCGGGGGGATCGGATCTTTCAATAAATCAAAATGAAATAGGGTACCTGCCGGGCGCCCGGAACGGACTGCGTCTGCAAGGATCACAGTCCCCCCATCTTTCCAGGCATCCATCATTGCCATTCCGTCTCCCGAGTTCTCTATGATCGCAAGGTTTCGGAGGCTCCTTATCTTACTATGCCGGCCAATATAAATGCCCAGCCCGTCATCTTCCCTGAATTCATTTCCGATACAAATCAAAAGAATTTTTGAAGAAGACACATCCTGTTTCATATTACTTTTTTTGATTTAATCGCGCTCAATATCCACCGTCAGAAAATGGGTAGAGCAGGAAATACAAGGATCATAATTGCGGATTGCGCGCTCACAAAAAAACTTTAGCTTTTCATCCGTCAGTCCCACGTTGGCCTGCACCAGGTCCCACAGGTCCTTTTCGATCCTCGACTGGTTCACGGATGTAGGTGCAACTATTTTTGAATCCAGGATGATGCCGTTGTCGTCAATCGTATAGCGATGATAACAGATACCTCTCGGCGCTTCTGTGGCGCCATACCCGGTGCCGGCCCTTGGATTTACTTCAATAGCGGGACTGTCAGGTTCTTCATAGGCTTCAATAATCCTTTCAGCTTCTTCAAAGGCATAAATTACCTCCACCATTCGTACCAGTATACTTTTGAAGGGGTTATAGCAATGCCGTCCGAGCCCTGCGTTAAAGGCGGCTTCCTTAGCCAGGGGTGTAAGTTGTTCAAAATTGAGGTTATACCTTGCCAGAGGTCCGAGCAAACAAGTACCTGCACCCCTTAGGTGAGAATGTAAGGCAGTTGAATGCGGTACATGCTCTTCAACCAGGCAATTGTCATACTCGTTAATAGGCAGGTTAATCCCGCAGTTTGACACAAGGCGTCCACCTAAAATCGCGTATTCGTCAGGATCAGATAAGGCAAGAAACTCATAGTTTTGTTTAAATTCAGGAAATTCAAATTTAGAAATAAACATCAGCGAATCAACCGCAGCCTGTTTTGACCATTTGATCTCTTCAAGCAATGCCCTTAATTCACGCTTTTTCGGTACTTTATAAAATCCACCCAAACGTAAATTTATGGGGTGTATTTCGCGCCCGCCAAGTACGACCATGATCTCGTTACCTGCCTTTTTCATCCTTAAAGCATTCTTAACTACTTCGGGGTATACCTGGGCCAGGTGAATTACACTCCCGGCCTCAAAAAAGTCCGGGGCATTCAGCATAAAGGCATGCAATACATGCGATTCAATCCATTCGCCGGTATAGATCAGGCGGCGCAGCGCTTTTAACTGGCCATCTACTTTTACACCGCAAATTTCTTCCATCGCATGCGAAGCACCCAGTTGGTATGCAATTGGGCAGATACCGCAAATACGGGAGGTAATGTCTGGCGCTTCCCTAAAGTCGCGACCTCTTAAAAAGGCCTCAAAGAAACGAGGTGGCTCGTATATTTTTAATTGGACATCTTTTACGATACCATTGCTGATCTTCAGTTTAAGCCCTCCCTCGCCTTCTACGCGGGCCAGTATGTCTATCTTTAGTGTTTTATTTTTCATAATATTCACTTTCTTTACGGAAAGGCTCCGCATTAGCATTAAAACCTCTAAAAATTCGAACCAGCTCTTCTTTTTCAACGCCCTGCTCAAGCAACCACCTGCTCAGGGAGGCAGCATTCGGCGTTTCCTTTGGCCCGAAGCAGGAATAGCAGCCCCTGTTGTATGAGGGGCAAAGCGCATTACACCCCGCATGCGTAACAGGCCCCATACAGGTTATCCCTTTTGATACCATTACACATACTGTTCCACGCCGTTTACATTCCGCACACACGCTGTAATTGGGGATATTTGGTTTCCGGTTTTGCAAAAAGGCACTGATCAGTTCAAGTAATTGGTTTTTATTTATGGGGCAGCCACGCAACTCAAAATCCACCTCGATATGATCAGCAATAGCCGTTGATTTACTTAGCGTTGAAATATAGTGCGGCCGCGCATAAACCAATGATATGAATTCGTTAACATCTTTAAAATTACGCAGGGCCTGTATGCCCCCGGCAGTTGCGCAGGCGCCAATAGTAATTACATATTTCGACATTTTGCGGATCTTGTGAATCCGCTCTTCGTCGTGCGGGGTAGTGATGGAGCCCTCAACCAGCGAAAGGTCGTACGGGCCTTTTACGATGGCACTAGAGGCTTCCGGAAAGTTTGCGATTTCTATCTGTCCTGCGATGGCCAGTAATTCATCTTCGCAATCAAGCAGGCTAAGCTGGCACCCATCACAGGATGCAAATTTCCATACAGCTAATTTAGGGATGTGTGGTTTTGGCATGGTACTGTTGTTAATTCCGTTTATTGATTGCTTCCTCTGCCGGGAGCCGTTCTATTTTAAAGCTTACACTTTTTTTAAATCTCCGGTTTTTTAAAAAGGGATGAAAGCTGGTCGTAGGTGAACACAGGGCCGTCCTTGCAAATAAAGTGTTCGCCAAACTGGCAATGGCCGCAAAAACCCACTGCGCATTTCATATTCCTCTCCATAGATACATAGATATCGTCGCCGCTAACGCCGCGTTGTTTCAGGGCATCTACTGTATACTGCATCATTATCTCCGGGCCGCAGATCATCACAATCGCGTTGGCCGGATCGAAGCGTATTTTCGGGATCAACCGGGTAACCACACCCACACTTCCATGCCACGATGAAGAGCCCCGGTCGACTGTCATATATACGATCACGCCGGGCTGCGCTTTCCATTTTTTCAGTTCATTTTTAAAAATAATGTCGGCCGGAGACCGTGAGCCATACAGCACTACCAACCGGCCAAAATCCGCACGCCTGGCAAGCAGTTCATGGATGACCGGGCGCAATGGAGCCAGCCCGATGCCGCCTGCAACAAGCACCACATCTTTACCAATGGCACGCTCTACAGGCCAGGGCGTACCAAAAGGCCCGCGTACGCCCAACATATCGCCGACCTTAAGGGCCGATAACGCTTTGGTAACACTGCCTACGTCGCGTGTGGTATGTGTTAATAAACCGCCCACGGCCGGGCTTGCGCTTATTGAAATGGGCACTTCGCCCATACCAAATACATAAAGCATGTTAAATTGCCCGGGCGCAGCGTCCAGTTGCTTTTGGTTTGCAGTTTTTACCTCCAAAGCTGATCCGGTTGGCGAAATAGCAAGCGTGAAGGTATCACTGGTTTCTTTAACGTAGCTTTCTACACGGTAAAGCGTTGGCACCATCGGATCAGCAACTATGGTTTCGGTGTTATAAATAGTATCCTCCATGATCAATTTTTTTTAGGCCGTTTGCCATAAACATCCATCAGCATCAATCTTGTTTGTTCAAGCCGGAAAGCGATCGCGCGAACCATTCGTTTCATCATTTCATAGCCTAAAACCGGTTTTTTTTCGCACTCAGCACGCAATTGCGTTCCGTTAATGACAATCATTTCGGTTTTCGTTATCACTTTTGCAGCGAAACGGTATTTGTAAGGGGCCACCAACCACGACCATCCCAGCATCTCTCCATCCTCAACGGTTTGTATATTAATTACTCCCCTACCGGGAGTATATGTTTCCAGCGCAACTTTACCTTTTATTATAAGGTAAAACTTGTCTGCATCTTCTCCTTCTTTAAACAGTACATCCCCATCTTTAAAATTTACAACATTTGCCTCTCCGGCAATACTGCGGATATCTTCTTCGGGAAGATCATCGAAGAAAGGGTGTTTGGCTATTGCCAGTTCCAGATTTTTCATATATGGTTGGTTTTTTCTGTTTGATCATTTCTTATTGCCGCCAGCCCTTCGGTTATATCTATCCCAACCGGGCACCAGGTAATACATCGGCCGCAACCCACACATCCGGATGTGCCAAACTGGTCTATCCACGATGCCAGCTTATGTGTCATCCATTGCCTGTAACGTGAACGCACCGTTGACCGTACCGGCCCGGTGTGGATATAAGAAAACTCCAGGGAGAAACAGGAGTCCCATTTACTCCAGCGTTCGTCATGCTGGCCGGTAAGGTCGGTTTTATCCTCAACGGTTGTGCAAAAACAAGTAGGGCAAACCATGGTGCAATTGCCGCATGACAAACAGCGGGCAGCCACTTCATCCCAATATGGGCTTTCGGAATTGGCGTAAAGGAGTTCCTTAATATTTGCCGTGTCCAGGTTTCTGCCCATTTTTCCGGCGGCATTTTCAAGAGCATTTTTGCCGTTTGCTATCTCGTTGTCTAAAGCATCATGGCCGGTCATATCTATTAAAACATCGTCGCCCAGGCTGCTTCCTGATTCTGCAAGGAAATAATGGCGGTCTCCGTCCATTACCTCTGTTAATGAAATATCAAAGCCTTTGGTTGCTTTGGGGCCAGTATTCATCGAGGCACAAAAACAGGTGCCTGCCGGATGGGTACAATTTACCGCCACTATAAAAACATTATCCCTTAAAGCCTGGTAGGAAGCATCAACAGCCATTCCTTCTAAAAACACTTTATCCTGTATTAAAATAGCGTTAAGTTCGCAGGGCCGCACACCAATAAAAGCTTTCTTTCTTTTAGGT
>NZ_CAIWNH010000279.1 GCF_903913935.1 uncultured Mucilaginibacter sp. | reverse complement strand
TATTTAGACAGCAGGTGGTATATTCGTGGTACGCTCAGAAAACCCTTACATATTCTATTTCTTCAATTAACTTAAACGATGAAAAAACTATTTTTAATTTGCTGCCTGTTTATTGGATTATCAACATCAGGCTTTTCTCAACCCAAGAGCGGGCCGCCGTCTGATCCGGTTCAAAAAGCTAAAGGATTGCAAAAGGAATTAAAATTGACAGATGATCAAACCTCAAAAATTGCGGGCATCTACAAAGAGTCAGCCCAGCAGTTTGATAAGATAAAAGCAGCTGACAACGGTAATACCAATAAAATGCTGGTTGACGTAGGTCCTTTGCGTAAATCTACCATCAAAAAAATAAAAGCCATTTTATCAGCAAGCCAGTCGGCTAAATATGATGCTTTGTTGAAAGAAAATAAAAGCGCCTCATTAAATGGCGGCTGGAGCGATGGCTGGGGTTGATCATTTTTGCTAAGCAACAATTGACAAAAGAAGAGCGGCTCAACGGCCGCTCTTTTTGTTCGTATCATTTTCATCAGGACTATTTGTTTTTGCTCCTCCGCACTCAGTTTAAACAGCTAAAATAAATTTAAATATAGATGGGTGATAAATAAGGTAATGCGGTATCTATATATTGCATAGCTTTATATCATCATGAATAAAATTACCGATAAGGAACTTCTGATAAAACTTCAAAGCCTGGACGAGGCCGCATTTGGGTTGCTTTATAAATTCTATTTTCCTGTGGTCAAAGGTTTGATTGTTCAAAATAGTGGCAGCGCGCAGGATGCAGAGGATATTTTTCAGGAAACGGTGATGGTTTTGTTCCAGAACATCGCTGATCCGTCGTTCATATTAACAGCATCTTTAAAATCCTATCTCTATTCAATTGCGCGCAATTTGTGGTTAAAAAAGCTGCGCGACGATAAACCGTTTGCCAATAGCCTGGATATTGACGAGCAGTTTATCGAAAGTGACGAGGAGGTATTTGAATTAATTCCCGAATCCACCAAAGAAGAAAAATTACAGGGGTGGATGGCTAAAATAACTGAAAACTGCCGCCGTATATTAAATGCAATCTTCTTTTACAAGGAGCCTATGGAAAGCCTGATGGTGAAAATGGGCTGGAAAAATAAACATACGGCCGATAATCAAAAATACAAGTGCGTTCAGCAGGTAAAAAAAGAAGCTGAAAAGGTTGCTTAAGAGTTTTGATTTATGTTATTACCCCAGCCACAAAAAAATAGTTTTTATATCCGGGTGATTGAATTGGTTAATTGGTATTAATTACCAGTTATCAATTAAAATTAAACAACAATGAAAAAAACAACAACAATTGCATTATTAGTAATGCTGTTTTTAAGTGTAAAAACTTTCGCACAAATGCCGATGGCTGACATGAGCAAGGCAAAAGTAATTGCCGTGGTTAACAAAGCCAGCTGGTGCCCGGTGTGTAAGGCCCATGGACAAAATGCGGGGATGGTAATGATGCCCTATATGAAACAGGGCCTTGCTGTTTTGATGAACGACCTTAGCGATAAAACAACTACAGCAGCATCTGCTAAGGACCTTAAATCGGCAGGTGTTTACCCCGCGGTTAAAGGAGTAAAAGAAACCGGGGTGGTAATATTTGTGGATGCCAAAACCCATAAAAAATTGGGCCAAACCACCATTGCCATCAGCGATGATGACCTGAAAAAGGAAATTGAAAAGTACTTAAATTCCTAACAAGATGAACATTTGGGGAATTGAAGAAACCGAAGGAGACGGGAAAAGTTGCCCGGTAATTCCCGCTGATCTCCCATTACATAAAAGAATTTTGCTGGCTTTTTTCCGGTTTGGCATATGCCCGGTTTGCATTACCATGAGCCTGGTTTACGCTTTCAGAAAGTTATTCAAATAAGACGAAGGGGCGAGCAAAAAAAAAATTTGACGGCAGGTGGGTTGGACCTCCTGCCGTTTTTTTTATTAATTATTCCAATATCCCGAATTTACCTGATTGAAATTCCTCGAATGCTTCCTGCAATTCGCGATGGGTATTCATCACAAAGGGGCCATACTGTGCGATCGGCTCATTAATGGGTTCCCCGCTCAATAATAACAAAACACTGTCTTCATCCGCGCTGATGGCAATTTCCTCTCCCGTATTTTTAAACAATACAAGATCATGCAGACCTGCTTTTTCGCCATTAACGGAAATAGCACCGCTTACCACCAATAATACCGTATTATGATCGGCTGGTATGTTAACAGCCAATGCTTTGCTTTTGTTGATACGGATATCAAACATATTAACAGGTGTAAAAGTAGTAGCCGGGCCTTTTTGCTGGTTAAATGAACCGGCGATCACGTTAACAATACCACCATCGTTGTCAAGCGCAACTTTCCCCATCTGGTCGGCGGTAATGGCCTGGTAATTTGGGCCGGTTAATTTATCTTTAGCAGGAAGGTTTACCCAAAGCTGCACCATTTCAAAAGGCCCGCCTGTTTTGGAGAATTCTTTTTCATGGTATTCTTTATGCAAAATACCTGAACCTGCAGTCATCCACTGCACATCGCCAGGATTGATCACCCCGCTATTTCCCGTACTGTCGTGATGTGCAACGCTGCCTTTATAGGCGATAGTAACGGTCTCAAATCCTTTGTGCGGATGTACATCCACGCCACGTAAATGGTCTGATGGGCCAAAATCAAATTCAGCGTTAAAATCCATCATTAAAAACGGGCTTACCCTTTGCTGGCTCAAACCATTGTTAGGGAAATAATTAAAAACCCTGAAACCATCGCCAACCATACCTGGCCGAAGCGGCCGGCTATATATTTTTTCAATTTGTTTTTGCATTGTTATCTTCCTTTTCTGTACAAAGATAACATCAATGCCGCATCAGGCTGCTTGATGTAGATTAAGAATAGATCGTATGTGTTTTATCGTGTTGAGGCCTCATCCACCAAACTTTTTAATTCAACATACCTTTCGTGCCGCCCGGAATTTTTTATATAATACGTCATCATAAAGGCGGCGTATTTTTTATCGTTATTGACCCAGGGAAAGCTACCAAATAAACCAGGGCTGGTAACGGTCTTTTCGTCCATCACCCACTCGCCGTAGCCATAACCAAATGTACCGGCCTCTGCGGGCGCGTAGCCGATTTTTACATCTGGTGTACAGCGGTTTACCTGCATTTGTGCAATACTCATTTCGCTCAATATCCTTTTGTTATTAAATACGCCTTTATTCAGTATCATTACCAAAAAATCCAGGTAATCCTCGGGGGTACTATAAGCGCCACCGGCAGGCAACGCCACCTTTCCTTTGCCGAAATCCGTATTTTTCATTTGCAGCGGTTGGGCAATCCGCTCAGCAAATAAGGTTTCAAAACTTTTTCCACTTATCTTCTCCAAAATTGCCCCTGCTATCTGTAAACCAACGTTGCTGTAGCGGAATACCTTGCCCGGCTTGCCCTCCATGGGCATTGCGGCTATTTGGTCAATGGCTTCGTTCATGCTGCTCACCTGTTTCATATCTTTAAGGCTTTCCTTTAAATCAGGCGCTTTTATAGCGGTTAAATGCGAAAGGCATTCGCTTAAAGTAATATTTCCTTTGCCATGCCGGCTAAGCACAGGGAGATACATGCCCACAGTGTCGCTAAGTTTTAGTTTCCCTTCATCAACAAAGGTCATTACCAGGGCTGCGCTAAACCATTTACTGCAACTTGCAACCGGAATTTTGGAAGTTGGCGTGAAGTCATCCAGGTCGGCAGTTTTGCCCTGTCGCCTGGCCATTATTTTATCTATAAATTTTTGTCGCCGGTTCATGTCATTTACCGCATGTGAGTAAACAATATGACCGTTTTGCCAAACCAAAAGGATTGATCTTCCGCCCATTTCAGCGGTATTTTCTGAAAGCCATGTATCGATTTTAGCGCCTTCAAACTGTGCGTTTGCCCGTCCCACCAACAGGAAAAAGATAACAATCAAAAATATATTTTTAGTGTTCATTATTATTCAATCGAAATTAATCGTGAAAGCCAACGGGAACTAAATTAGCAAAATTGAAATTTATATAACGTGAAATTTGCGGCGAAGCTGATAAAATTGCATGTGAAAGGTTGATAATGGATTTATTTAAAAAATATTTGGCAAAAAAGAAAATGGAGGATGATTTCAATCATCCTCCATTTTTTAACTATACAAAATGTAAAAATATTTCTGCAAACCGTATTTACATGAAATAAGTATTCGTAATAATGTCTACGGCCAGCTTGTCTGCACTTGTAGTGCCCGCGTTTAGGCCATGGAACCAAACGGTGTAAAGAAAGCCGCTTTGAAATTTAAGATTGTTGAGCGTAGCCAGAACAGTTGAAGTGCCTGCTGCGTGTACTTCCAGTGTATAAAAATCGGCCTGTACAGGTATAAACGTTGAATGCTCTTTAAAGGTCATGTTGGAGGCTAGCGTGGAACCACTTTTTATAACCAGGTCAACCGCCGGCGCATCGGGGCTTAAATCAATAAAGCGTATGGCGGCATCTGTGCCTGCTGGTTTTGCAAGTGTATCCGGAAGCAAAAATAGTTGCGGTTTACTTACTGTATTGGTTAAAAATAAGGAATATGCGACATTTTGCAGTAGCGTTAGGGTGTCAGCTACTACGACTTTTACAGTAGCATCATTATACAGTGCAACAGGGACTTTTCCAGCATTTACGGTAGCATAGCTGAAAGTGTTTCCGTATGTAATAGGGGTAACATTGTATTTTGTATTGTTGAAAAAAATATCCAATACGGGTTGATCAGGAGAGGCCTGTACAAATGCAACTCCGGCAATAGGCGTGCTTACATTGCCGTTTACTACTGGTTTTGAACACGATGCAAGAAATAAAACCGGTAAACCCAACACCAAGACCGTAGTTAAAATACTTTTGAGATTTTTAGTAGAATTTTTCATGCTTGAAAATTAGTGAAACAAACTTATAATTTATATAACGTAGTTTGTTTAAAAAACGTAACAACCTTATTTAAATTTTAAATGCGGTTAAAATTTGCAGGTTTTAAAATGATGCCTGTTTTTTATAAAATAAAGCCCTTTAACGGTGAATTAAAGGGCTTTAATACGACGCCGATTAAAGAGCTTTTGTGCGTTTTGATTTTTATTATAAAGCAAAGCGTATGGTTGATACAGCGCCGCAACCGGGCCCATTACTGCTGATTTCGAACGAGCCTGTGTGGCTTTCAATTATAGTACGGATATTGTATAGCCCAAGGCCGGTGCCATTTTTTTTGGTAGTAAACCCGCGCACAAAAAATAAATTTGCTGTCTGCGCGTCAAATCCCTGGCCATTATCTGTAATAATTAACTCCAGCACGTCATCAACAGTATGCATGTTTATGGCGATAATTTTCTCAGTCGCATCCATGTTTATCGCCTCAATACTGTTTTTCAGGATATTTAATATCACCTGCATCAGTTTGGTGTGGTCACCTTTAATGGTGTATTTACCTGGCTGTACATTTATGCTGAAACGGATGCCCTTTTTATCTATACTGGCGAAAAGCATTGATTTGCAATCATATAAAATATGCTCAAGGTTTACAGGTTTTCGTTCGTGCACTCCCTTATGACCGCGCACAAGTTGTCGCTGTATGTTCAGTATTTCCTGTATGTGAGTGATAATATTTAACAGTTCTGTTATTGACTTATGTATTTCGGCGCCGTTATCTGTTTGTGTTGATTCAAAGCCTTCTGTAACCGAAATCAATGCGGCTGCTTTGTGCGCACCTATTGCGCCTGCGATGGCTGTTTGATTTGTTTTTAAAAATACGGTTAAGCTTTTAAGGTTATTGAGATTGTTTTGATCAACAACCCGGTTGATCCGGTTCAGGTGCGCGCCAAGCCCTACCATAGCATTGCCAATGTCATGTAAAAACTCTGAGGCGATCTCAAATTTACCCTGGGCTATTGCTTTTTCAAGTTCCCCCTCTTTTTGTTTTTCCAACTGCAGGTTAAGGGTTTTTAAATCTGTGGCCTGCTTACTTAATTCTTCCGATTGCTGGCGGAGATCCTCATTGAGTTTTTTTAATACTTCATCAGATTGTTTACGCATGGTAATATCGTGACCGATGCCCAGAAGGCGGATAATCTTTCCGCGGCCGTCTTTTACCGGTAACTTGGAGGTCAATAACCAGCGCATTTTCCCGGTACTATCCAAAAAATATTCCTCTTTATTGATAATGGCTTCGCCTGATTGTATGATACGCATATCGTCTTCATAACCACGCAATCCAATATCATTATTAAACAGGTCCAGGTCCGTTTTGCCCAAAACATCATCTTCTGACGAATATCCAATGCATTCAACGTCGGCCCTGTTGGCAATTATCTTTCTACCCTTTGAATCTTTTACATAAATAGTATCTGGCAGATTGTCTATTAGTGTTCTCAATAAGATGCGTTCGCGCTGAATTGCTTCTTCAGCTTTTTTATGCCTCGTGATATCCACATGGGTACCTATGGCGCCAAAACCCGACTGTTCGTTTTGAAAGACCCTTCCCCTTGACCAGATCCATACCCAGCTCCCATTACTATGTTTCATCCGGTAGTAGCTTTCGTGTGTGCCTTTAGGGTTTTTTAAATATTCAGCAAAATGGTTGGTGGCAACATCCTTATCTTCCGGGTGCAGCAGGTCAATCCAAACTTCCTTTAAATTATTGGGGCTTGCAAAGTCGTAATCGTTTATATCCCGGCCCAGCATCGAAAAATAAATATCGTTGCACCATAGCGATTCCGTATCCGGAAAATATTCCCAGGCGCCAATGTCAGAAGCATGCACCAACGCTTTATAACGTTCAAGGTTGCCGGATTCTGTTTGGGCAGCGGAAAATGCTTTATTGTTTGCGATTTCAGTAGGTTGGGTATTGCTAAATTTCATATTTGAAAATAAGGAGAGTAAGACTGATAGGTTTTTACAGGGGTAATGTTATTGTAAATGTAGCGCCATTATTGTTATAAACAGCTATTTTACCACCATGGCCAATGATGAATTGCTTTACAATTGATAATCCCAGGCCGGTTCCGTTCTTTTTATGGCAGGTAACAAAAGGTTCAAACAGTGTATCTTTTATTTCGGGCGGGATTCCCGGGCCATTATCAGTAATTTTTAATGTGACTTCTTTTCCCTCTGTATGCGCAGATATTGTGATTGCGCCGTTATGTACATTTTTTTCGTGGAGTACATCAATTGCATTATTTACCAGGTTGATGATAGTGCCCCGTAGCTTACTTTCGTCGCCAGGAACCACCAATGAGTCGGGGATATTTTTGCTGATCGTTACCTGCTCAATGCCAGCCCTGCTTTCAGCCTGTTTTATCGCTTCACTTACAATTTTATTGACATTAACTGATACCTTGGTTATTTTAGTCTCTTTAATAAAATCGAGGAAATCATCAAATATTTTTGACGCCTGTTCGGCCGATTGATCTATCAGATCCACCATTTCACTGGTATCGCCCTCGTCACGCATTAAACCGGTAATTACTTTTATGTTTTTTATAGGCGAGCGAAGATCATGCATCACCATTGCCAAAACCTGGCCTACTGCAGAGAGCTTTTCCTTTTGCACCAGCTTCTCATTTAATTCCGCATTTCTTATCGCCTGGGCCGCGTTTTGTACAAACAGTTTCAGCATGTACATTTTTTCGGTTTTTAACTTTCCGTGGTTCTTTAGCAGTGCGAAAACCGAATAATTATCCATCCGCGCTAAAACGAGGTCTTCCAGTTGAATCACCTCATCCCTTTCAATTGATATATTTTTTATGCGTGAAACAAGTTCTTCCAGGTTTACCTTATCCTCAAATGCCCCGATTGAAAAAAGTTTTTCATAAACAAAGCCGTCATGCAATTTGCCCAGCAGCGCCATGTCGGTTTCTAATGAGCCCGCAAGCTGTTCCAGTATATTTTTTAATAATGACGTTAGCTGGTGGTTATTTAATCCGATCTTTGAGATAGACTCAATCAGTTTTTCGAGGTTACGTAATTTGTTATAATCCGTTACAGCTTTGGTAGCCAGTTGAATGATCTCTTCGGAGGCATAGGGCTTGCAGTGGTACCCTACATTTTGCCCGGCCTGTTCAACAATTTCTTCAATGGAACAATCGCTATAGGCTGTAACAAAAATGATCTCAGCTTTAATATCATATTTTCTTATCTCAATGGCGGTTTCAAGGCCGTTAATTCCGGGCATCCGCATATCTAAAAAGATAACCGCATAAGGACGGCCCATTTCAACAGCTTTGCGCACCTTTTCTATGCCTTCCATCCCATTGGATGCTTTATCGACTGTGAAAACCGGGATATTCCGTGTACGGGGTGCCAGTAAAGTAGCAGGTGCGTCAAACAAAATGTTTACTGCGTTATCAATTCCGTATTGTTCCTGCGAAATGCTGCGGGGCACAAGGATATCCTCAATGTTGTCGCGAACCATTTCTTCGTCGTCGATTACTAAAACTGATGTGTTAAGTTCATTCATATGGTGTGTAATATTAGGTATTAGTTTTTATCGCTAAACTTTAGTGATAAAGTTCAGCCTTATACGCGCTTACTTTTATTTTGTTATGGTTATAGGATATATTAAAATATTCAGGGGCGCTTTTTATTAATGTCTATATTACAAGTCTTTATAACGGTG